>NZ_JBIAIV010000028.1:0-31042 GCF_042871645.1 Streptomyces sp. NPDC005774
GCCGAACTCCACGACGAATGGATCGCCTTCCCCCGCCGCTACCTCTCCAACGAGAGCATGGACGCCCTCTACACCGACACCCCCACCGTCCTACCCGCCACATCAAACGACTGATCACCTACACCACGAGAAGGGACATGACCCACCAGCAGACGAAGAACCTGCTGGTTTCACTCCGACAGGGCGTCTCCTCCATGGGGCAGGACCAGGATCACTCCCTGCCACGTCCACTCGCGCCTTGTCGACTCTCCACAAGACGACAGGGCAAGCACCAAGTTCACGCACCGACACACGGCTCAACCGCCCGCCGGGTCAGCATTCGTCCGGCCGCCACCGAGCCCGCAAAAGCCACCGCGCGCGACGGAGCTGCGCGAAGAGTGCCTCAATCGCAACTGACGAGGCGTCAGTAACGTCAGCATTAGGTCAGCAAGAGTCCTGCCACAGCTGCTCACAGACGGCCACACCGTGGAATCACCCGCCACCCCGGCTCAGGTCCGCGCCCCGCTCAGCCGTCCTCCCGCGGGCGACCGAAAAGCGGGAGGCAGCGCCCGACCGCCTCCCGCTCACCAGCCACCAGGACTCAGGCACTCCCACAGGTCAGCGGACCCTTCCTCGCGGTTTCAGCGGCACCGGCGGGAGCCCGGGGGCCGGCAGTGGAGCTCCGTCGTACCCCTTCACCTCGCCGAACCGCGTGCCTTCCATCCAGTCCCGGCGGGCCTGTTCGATCTCCTCCTGGGTCCGGCCGATCCAGTTCCAGAACATAGCGAACCGTGCGCGCATTTCCGCAGGTCAGCAGCGTTCCGGACCGCCAACGGTTAGCGAACTGTCAGCATCGGTCCCCGAGAAGTCAGCAACCGCGAAAGGGCGTTAAGTCCGTTTCTGGTAGAGGCCTCGTCCGGGTTGGGTGAGGAAGCCTTGGCGGGTGAGGCGCCCGAGGCTGCTGCGGGAGACATTCATGGCTGGGTCGTCGGTGGGCATGCCGAGGAGTTCGTGCAGGTCCCGTACTCGGAATGCCTGGTCGGGGTGCTCGCGGAAGGCGTTCAGGATGGCCTGGTAGGTGCCGGCCGACTCGGGCGGTTCGGGTTCGGCCCCGGTCGGTACGAGTTCCGCGATGACCTTCCGGGTGGTGGCGAGGTCCGTCAGACGGGCCCCGGTCTCGGCCAGGGCGGCCGTCAGGTGCTCGATCCGGTCGCGCAGTTCGACGGCCCGAGTGATGGCCTCGTCGTGGCGGGCCTGGAGGTCCGCAAGCAGTTCGACGACGTTCACGCGGCCACCTGAAGGTCATCGCGCCAGGCCGGTGCGGGTGTGGTGGGGCGGCGGGTCATGTTCGCGGTGGAGGCCGAGTAGATGCGCGAGGCGGCGTTGTCGGGCCGCCACGCCCGCGGCCGCTTCGAGCGCGAGGATCTGCAGTCGAACCTCACGGGCGCCGAGTGGACCGACGACGAAGCCTTCGCCGCCTACGGCCTGGACGAGACCATCATCACCGCTCTCCGTACCTGGGCCGTGGAGTGGGCCGACGACCTCGCGGCCCGGCTCCTCGAGGAGCCCAGCGGTCCGGACATCGACTGATCGCGTCCGGGCGAGAGCGGTTCAGCAGACTGCGGACGCGGCCAGCGAAGGCATCCTGCCCTGAGCAATGCCATCGACGAGCAGCCGAAGCGCTCGCGGAACGCGTCGCTCGGCGTGCGCCCAGTCAGGCTGAGACCCCACCCGCTGATCGTCCGGTCGCCGCGGAGTTCGACGACGACGAGTAGGCTCCGGCGTCCGTCCCGCTCCACGACTGCTCCTTCGCCTCGATGAGTGACCGCACGGTGGACGCGGTCGGCAGTGGGCGCGATCCGGGGACGGCAGGCGTTGTCCGGATCCGGCGGAAGGCCGGGGAGCGGCAGAGGACCAGGGCGGTCAGGGCCGGCTCACCGGCTCCTCCTCGGCCAGGTCGATCAGGCACTGACCGAACCAGCGGTGTCCGGGATCGCGGTCGGTCCGTTCGGTCCAGGCCATGATCTCGGTGATGGGCTGGAGTTGCGGGATCGGTGGTTCGAGCAGGCGGATCCCCGCGGCTTCCCCGATCTTGTGCGCGAGCCGTTCGTGGACCAGCGCGTGATCAGCCGCGTACCGTTCAGCGGGAAGGGCGCCATGCCGAACCCGGCGGTGCTCTCGACGTTGCGCGGCACACCCTCACCTGCCGGCTCTTGGCACCACGCGACTGAGGAACGTCGGTCCAGCGGCTGGTGCGAGCGGGTAAGGGCAGGATTCCCCGGACCGCGAGCAGACGCGGCGGGCCGCGTCGAGGAGCCCGACGCGGCCCGGCGGGCGTCTGGGGTCAGTCGTTGACCGTGGCCAGGGCCAGGTCGTTGAGGCGGCTGACGCGCTCGAGGTGGGGCAGGCCGGTGAAAAAGCCGGCCGAGAGGAGGGTCTGTCAAACAAGCGGCTCTGTTCCGTAGTCGGTGGTGACGGCAGGTGACCGGCGTCGTTGACGTCATATGCGAGATTTCAACTCCCTTGTGGCAACGGTGTTTTCAGGGCTTTCGGCGCTGGTCATCGATGATGTGACGGACGACGGCGAGATGATCCGGGTCGTGGCCCGGACCCGGGATGTTCCCTTTCCCTGCCCGATGTGCGGGGTCCCGACGGGGAAGGTGCACGGGTACCACGGCCGGACAGTTGCGGATGTGCCAGTCGACGGCCGCCACGTCGTGGTCAACGTCCAGGTGCGACGCTTGGTCTGCCCAGTCCTGGGCTGTCGGCGGCAGACCTTCCGCGAGCAGATCCCTGGGCTAATGGAGCGCCTTCAGCGCCGCACCACCCGTCTGACCAGCCAGGTCTCGGGGGTGGCCAAGGAGTTATGCGGCCGGGCGGCCGCCCGCCTCACCCGGTTACCGGCCACGCCCGTCTCGTACGCGACCGCACTGCGCATGCTGCGGCGCATCCCCGCCCCGGCGGTGCAAATCCCGCGGGTGATCGGGGTCGACGACTTCGCCCTGCGCCGCCGACACCGCTACGCCACGGTCATCATCGACGCCGAAACAGGCGAGCGTATCGATGTGCTGCCCGACCGCGAGGCCGCCACCCTCACGGCCTGGCTGCGCGGGAAGAGGGGGATCGAGGTCGTGTGCCGGGACGGCTCGGCCACCTACGCCGAGGCGATCCGCCGGGCACTGCCCGACGCGGTGCAGGTCAGCGACCGCTGGCATCTGTGGCGGAACCTGTGCGACAAGGTCCTGGCCGAGGTCCGCGCCCACGCCCCCTGCTGGGCCACCGTCAACCCGCCCCGGCCCGGCGGCGTCCGCGAACAGACCACCCGCGAGCGCCGGCACAAAGTCCACGCCCTCCTCGACTCCGGCGTCGGCCTGCTCGACTGTTCCCGCAGGCTGAACCTCGCCCTGAATACCGTCAAGCGCTACGCCCGCATCCCCGAACCGCCCGCGGATCGCCTCGCCCCCCGCTACCGGCCCACCCTGGTCGACCCCTACCGTGACCACCTGCGCCGGCGCCGGTCCGACAACCCGGCCGTCCCCGTCACCCACCTCCTGCACGAGATCAGGGAACTGGGCTACACCGGCAGTGCCAACCTGCTGGTCCGCTACCTCAACCAGGGCCGCGCCGAGGGCGACCGCCCCGTAACAACCCCCCGCCGCCTCGCCCGGCTCCTGCTCACCCGCCCCGAACACCTGTGGACCAAGGACACCGGCCTCCTCGCCGCGGCGTGCCCGGAGATGACCGCACTCGCCCGACTCACCGGCGAGTTCGCCGCGCTTCTGACCCCGGCCCAGGCCAACGACGACAAGCTCACCCAGTGGATCGCCGCAGTCCGCACCGCTGGCCTGCCCCACCTGCACAGCTTCTGCAACGGCCTCGAACTCGACCGCGCCGCCGTGAACGCCGGCCTCACCCTGCCCTGGAGCAACGGCCGCACCGAGGGTGTCAACACCCGCACCAAAAAGATCATGCGCCAGATGCACGGCCGAGCAGGATTCGACCTCCTCCGCCACCGCATCCTCCTCCAATAACGGGCACTCACCGTCACCACCGACTACGGAACAGAGCCGCTCGTTTGACAGACCCCTCGCTGACGCTCGCGGCCTCCGCGTAGGGAAGGCCCACCATCTGGGTGAGGACGAATACCTCCCGGCGCTCACCCGGGAGGGTGTCGACGAGTTCGGCGAGGGCGATGCCGTCGTCGAAGCCCGGCAGCCCGCGCGGCTGGGTGCGTTCGGCGGCCGACTGCCAGCCGTCGGTGTCCGGCAGACGCGGCCATCAGGTGGGCGGCGATCATTCCTGTCGGGGGCATGCCGCCCATGCCGTGGTCCAAGGCGTGCGCGGGACCCATGTGGTCCATAGACTCCATGGAATGGAGGGAGTGCAGGCCGTGTAACGAGTGGTGCGTGGAGCCCATGGAGGCCGACATGGTCTCGTGCTCCGGGCCGGGCGCCCCGTGAGAACCGCCCACCATGTGGTCCAACCACCGCCGGACGAGCGTTCCGTCGCCGGACGGCCCCGGTCCTCCACTCGATCCAAATGTTGTGCCACATGCCGCAGTGATCGGCCGGAACTCCCGGCCCGTTCCCGCCGACTCCTGCCGAGAGCCCGGAAAGTACCGCCGGGGTGCAGCGGGGTCGAGGAGGAGCGCCGGTGGCGGCGGAACGGAGCAAGGTTCGGACCGCGGCCGAAGGCCGCACAGTGAGGCCGGGCGCGGGTATGACCGCACTGCTGACGTGCGCCATGGCCCTCTCCATTGGCCTGGGTCGCGGCGGTGGCCATGGGAGTCTTCGCGGTCGCCGCGAACGCGGTCTCGATGGTGCTGGTGATGCAGCGTGCGGCGCCCTGCCGGGCCGGGCAGGACTCGGCGCTGGTCTCGGCAGGCTTTTTCGCCGGGTTCGCGATCGGCCCGCCGCTTTTCGGTCTGCTGGCCGCGGCCGGCGCACTACGGGGCGGGGTGGCTGCTGGTGGCCGGAGAGTTCACCGGGGCGAGCGTGGTGGCTCTGGCCTGGGCCGTGCGGGAACGGCGACCGGGCGTACGGCGATAAGTTCGGCCCGTACGCCCGAGGGTGCCGTGGGCTCGAGTCCTGACGTCCCCGGGTGGGTCGGCCCCACCCTGGAGGCCGTTCTCGGCCGAGTAGCCGGTACCCGGGCCGAGATCGGCGACCGCTTTCCATTGTTCGCCGCCCCCGGCAGCGGCCGGTGGACGACGACCGGGCGGGGCTCGTGGACGGGTGGTTTCCGGGCGGGGCTGTTGTGGCTGCGGGCCCGGCATACGGGGAAGGAGTCGTCACTTCCGCCGTACGGTCGTCACTTCCTTCGAAGGGCCTGTGCTCACGAGGCGTGGCCGCTCGGGCGGACCACCACGGCGCTCGTCCTGATCGCCCCGTTGCGCTCCGGCGCGAGGACCTCGATCAGTCGTCCCTCCACCCGGCCCCGCGCTCCTCGGCCGGCCATGACCCTGAAGCCCTGCACGTCCGGCAACGGCCGCTGGGGAGAGGCCCGGCGTGCGTACGCGACGATCGCCCGCCCCAGTGGATGCTCCGACCTCTGCTCCATAGCCCCGGCCGGCCGCAACACCGCCTCCCGCTCCCGCCCTCCCGGTACGGTGGCGACCCGGGCGACGCTCATGTGCCCGGAGGTGAGCGTGCCGGTCTTGTCGAGCGCGACCGTGCCGAGGTGCTGCAGCCCTTCCAGGGCTCGGGCCCCTTGACGAGCACTCCGGGTTGGGCCCCGCGCCCGGTCGCCGCCATGGACGCGGCCGGCACGGCCGGCACGAAGCACGACCACGGCCGGCTGCGGAACTGCCAGCCGGGCACCATCGGCCTCCTCCACCGCCGCCACGAGTTCCCCGGGACGCACATGTGCCGGGTGGCTCACCCGGGCCCGGACGGTGGCCAGGTCGAAGTGGCGGTGACCCCGTCCAGCTCGGCGAACTTCTTCTCGACCCGTCGTACGCAGGCCGCGCACGTCATACCGCCGACGGTCAGGTCGGTGGTGGTGAGGACGGACTCCGATTCCGTGGCCCTGGTTGCCCATCAGCCACTCCCCCCGCGCCCGTGCCCGTGCCCGTGCTCGGGGCCGCCGCCACCGTCGTCGTTTTCATCGCCGCCCGTCGTGCCGGTGTCATGCATACCGGGTGCTACGGGCGCAGCCTTCGCACCGACGACATACGACACCGCGAAGACGAACACCAGCAACAGGAGGAAGTCGCACAGCGCGGGCGGCGGCACCAGTTTCCGCAGTGCGGTACCCCCGCCGCCGCCCTCCTCCGGCCGAGCCGTCATTCCGTTTCGTGGGCGTGCGGAGTCGTCGCGGGCGGCTCGGACGGTCCCGTCCTCCGTCACGGCCGGACGCCACCACGACGAGCAGCCCGACGACGGCTCCGGCGGCAGCCCGTCCCGGTGCCCGCGCCCCCCAGGCCGGCCAGGTCACGCCCGCCCGTGCCCCTGGCGTGCCCAGCTGTTCGGCCCGCCGGGCAGGGCGCGGCAGCCGGAGCAGCAGCAGGACGGCGACCGGTGGTTGCAGCAGCCACAGCATGGTGCGCGGCCACTCGCCGTACCAGACGTTGGTGCCGTACAGCAGGGTGTGCCACACGCTCAGCACGTACACGACGATCACGAAGCGGTGCAGTGCAGCCGCGGGCTGCTGCTGCAGCAGGCGAGGGAGCGGCTGCGGGCGAGGCGGCTATGCGTCCGCAGAGGTCCCGTTCGGTGCGAACTGGTGCTTGAGGAAGGACCCCGACCACGACATCAGGTCGGAGGGGACGTAGTAGCCTTTCTCGTCGTTGATGGTGTCCCAGTTCCTGGCGACATCCTCGATGGAAGCGGGCCCGCTCTCGTGTGCGTATCCCTCGGTCGAGGCGATGAACAGCCGCGCGAAGCGGCCCGCCCCCGCCGTGTAGATCTCCCCGTTGACCGGACAGCTCTCGTGCGCGAGGTAGGCCACCATGGGGGCGACCGCGTCCGACGGCATGAACGGCTGTCCGGGAACCGGCTGCGCGTCGTCAGGCTGCTCTCCCCCGCCCATCCGGGTCATCGCCGCCGGGGCGATCAGATTGACCTTGATGTTGTGCGGCTCGCCCGCCAGCCTCGCGCTGCGGGCCAGTCCGATGGTGCCGCCCTTCGCCGCCGCGTACGACAGGTTGTTCTCCAGTCCGAACACACCGCTGGAGGTGGTCAGCACGACCCGGCCGTAGCCTTGCTCGACGAAGTGCGGCCAGGCGGCCCGCAGCGTGTTGAAGGAACCGAGCAGGTGTACGGCGAGGTGTCGTTCGAGGTTGTCGAGGTCGACCTCCGGCAAGCCCGCCCACCGGATGATCCCGGCGTTGTTGACCAGAATGTCGATCCGGCCGAAGTGCTCGACCGCAGAGTCGACGATCGCCTTGCCGCCCACCTCCGTGGACACGTCGTGGGTGTCGGCGACGGCCTCGCCGCCCGCGGCCGTGATCTCGTCGACGACCTTCTGGGCGGGGCCGGTGTCGGTGCCGTCGCCCTCCATCGATCCGCCGAGGTCGTTGACGACGACCTTCGCTCCCCGTGCCGCCAGAAGACGGGCGTGAGCCCGGCCGATGCCGCGGCCCGCGCCCGTGACGACCGCCACGCGTCCGTCGAAGCTGAACTCGCTCATGGATGACTCCGTACGTTCTCGTGCGGCGTCCGGCGGCTCCGGGCGCCCTCTGCTGATGGGGGTGTCGCCTCGCCTACCAGGTGACCGGCACCGCGCCGATACCGAAGGCGAGCGCGTCGGCCGGACGGAACGCGAGCTCGTCACGGTCGACCGCCAGGCACAGGGTCGGGATCCGCCGGTAGAGCGTGCCGTAGACGACCTGGAGCTCGATGCGGGCGAGCTGCTGGCCGAGGCACTGGTGGATGCCCCAGCCGAACGCGTGGTGGTGGCGCGCCTCGCGGGTGAGGTCGAGCTTCTCCGGCTCGGGGAACGCGTCCGGGTCCCAGTTGCCGGCGGGCAGTGGGACGACGATGCCGTCCCCGGCCTTGATCTGCACGCCTTCGAACTCGAAGTCCTCGCGGGCGATGCGGCGCTGCCCGAACTGCGCGACGCTCAGGTAGCGCAGGATCTCCTCGACCGCGGGTGCCACGTCCTTCGTGTCATCGATCTCACGCAGCCGTGCCAGCTCGTCGGGGTTGTCCAGCAGCAGCGCGGTGCCCAGGCCGATCATGTTCGCGCTTGTCTCATGGCCGGCGATCAGCAGGATCATGGACAACAGGGTGGCCTCGGGAAGGGTGAGTTCATCCCCCTTGACCCGCGCGGCGAAGTCCGAGAGCACGTCCTCGGCCGGCTCCTCCGTCTTCTTCTGGATCAGCGCGGACAGGTAACCGCCCAGTGCTTCCATCGCCCGCCTGTCGTCCTCGGCGGTCTTGTCGCTCCGGGTGGCGAAGGAGGCGTGCTCCTGGAAGAAGTCGTGGTCCTCGTACGGCACGCCGAGCAGCGCGCAGATCATCAGCGAGGGCAGCGGCAGCGCAAGCGCGGTGACCAGGTCCACCGGCTTCGGGCCCGCCAGCATCTTGTCGATGAGGTCGTCGGTGAACTGCTGGATCTGCGGCCGCAGCGCTTCCATCCGGGGGCGGGTGAAGGGGCGCGTCATCATGCGGCGGATCCGCGTGTGGTCGGCGCCGTCGGCGTTGAAGATCGTGAGCGGGTGGTGTGGGGCGGTCTCCGACATGGCCTGGTTCGGGTAGGGGAACCCGGGCTGTTTGTCGTCCGAACTCACCCGCGGATCGGACAGGATCGCGCGCTGCGCTGCGTGGCCCGTGACGAGCCACGGAGTGCTGCCGTCCCAGATCCGGCCACGGGACACGGGGGCCTTCTCGTTCAGCGCCCGCAGTCCGGGCGGCGGGGCGAAGGGGCACTTGGCGTCCCTGTCGTCCTGGTATCCGTAAACCTGCTCGCCGGCCGCGAGCCGGGTGTCTGCCTCGGCCATGGTCTTCTCTCCAGTCATGCGGTCGTGTGGGGGAACGCGGGCAGTTCTATTCCTCGATGCGGATGGCCAGCGCGGGGCACACCGCGGCCGCGTTGCGGACCTCGTCGGCCAGCTCCGGCGGCGGGTTCTCGTCGAGGACGACGACGATGCCGTCCTCCTCACGCTGGTCGAACACGTCCATGGCGGCGGACACGCACTGTCCGGCGGCGACGCACTTCTCCTCGTCGACGACAACCTTCATGGGTCTCTCCTGAACGTTCAGTGGGTGGGTGCGGGGGCGGTTCCGAGGGCGTCGACCACCTCTTGGCGGCGCAGGCGGGCCTGCTTGGGCATGTTCCAGCCGAGGACGCCGGTGACCCGGCCGTCGACTCGATAGCGGACGACGAAGCGCCGAGCCGTCAACTCGCCCTCGACGACATCCACTTCGGCGCCGACGGGCAAAAAGCCGTGGACCTGGAGCTTCGCGTCGTACTGATCCGTCCAGAAGTACGGCACCGGCCGGTACGGCCGCTCCTCACCGAGAATGCCGGCGGCGACGGCCATGGCCTGCTCCGTGGCGTTCGTACGGTTCTCCAGGCGAACCAGACCGCCGAGGTGCTCGTGGTGCCAGCGGGCCACGTCGCCGACGGCGTAGACCCCCTCCCCGGCCCGGCACCACGAGTCGCACACCACGCCGTTGTCCAGTTCGAGACCGCTGTCCGCCAGCCAGTCCGTGGCGGGGATGGCGCCGATCGCGACGACCACCACGTCGGCGGGCAGCACCTCGCCCGTACCGAGCGCCACACCGGTGACCCGGCCCGCCTCGGCGGTCAGGCCCGCGACAGCGGACCCCAGGCGGAGCCGTACTCCCTGTTCGGTGTGCAGTTCGGCCAGCATTCCCGACACCAGGGGGCCCACCTGTTGGGCCATCGGTGCCGCCAGCGGACCGGTCAGGGTCACGTCCAGGCCCAACTTGCGCGCGGTGGCCGCGATCTCCGAGCCGAGGACACCCTCTCCGACGACCACCAGCCGCGAGGCGGCCAGCAGGTCCTTGCGCAGGGCCAGCGAGTCGTCGAGGGTGCGCAGCACATGCACGCCGACCAGGTCCTCCTGCCCTGGAAGCGTCCGCGCCCGTACACCGGTGGCGACCACGATCGTGTCCGCCTCCAGTACGCGTCCGGACCGGGTGCGTACGGTGCGGGTCGCGAGGTCCAGCGAGTCCGCCCGGTCACCGAGCACGAACCGGGCCTCCAGAGCCGACAGGACGTCCTGCGTTCGCAGCGTGGCCCGGTCCGGCTCCCAGTCACCGGCGAGGATCTGCTTGGAGAGCGGCGGCCGGTCGTACGGCGGGGACGCCTCGTCCCCGAGGACCGTGATCGCTCCGCCGTAGCCCTTTCGCCGTAGCGCCTCCACCGTGGTCAGTCCCGACGCAGACGCGCCCACCACAAGGACGTGGGTGGGGGCCGGGGCCGCCGTGCGAACCCTGTCGTCGTGCTCGATTCTCATGCGCGGCTCCGTTGCCAAATGCGGGTACCAGCCTGGAAGGAAACGTAGACCTAACGGTCGGTACAATCAATACCAGGTGCGCGACAGGGCTCCGGCCTGGGCTCACACCAGGTAGCGGCCGCCGTTGGTGCTGAGCGTCTGACCGGTGACGTAGCTCGCCTCCTCGGATGCGAGGTAGGCCACGGCGTGCGCGACGTCCTCGGGGGTGCCGGCCCGCTTCATGGGCATCGTGGCCGCCACGGCATCGACATCGACAGGCCCCTCACGTACCAGCGGGGTGTCGATGAAACCCGGCGGGACGTGGTTGACCGTGATCCCCTTGTCGATGTACTCGACCGCCAGCGCCCGGGTCAGGCCGATGACACCGCCCTTGGAAGACACGTAGTGAGCCATGGCGGGCGCTCCGGTCTGCGCGGACGAGGAGGAGATGTTGATGATGCGGCCCCAGCCGGCCGCGAGCATGTCGGGCACCAGCTCCTTCGTGACCAGGAACGGTCCCTTCAGGTTGATGCCGATCATGCGGTCCCACGCGTCCTCGGTGATGTCCGTGAACGGTTGATAGGCGGTCGTCCCCGCGTTGTTGACCAGGATCGCGACGGGCCCGAGCTCCGTGCGTGTGCGGGCCGCCGCGGCCGCCACCTCGGTGGCGTCCGCCGCGTCCCCGCCCACTGCGATCGCCGTGCCGCCCGCCTCGTTGATCGAGGCCGCGGTTTTCTGCGCACCCTCGGCGTTCAGGTCCCAGACTGCGACCGCGGCACCCTTGGCCGCCAGCACGGTCGCGATGCCACGACCGATGCCACGGGCGCCGCCCGTGACGACCGCGACCTTTCCCTGCAATGACATGCGTGCTCCTCGTGTACGTGTGCCGGTGTCCGACCCGCCGGCTAGCGGGCCAGTGCCTCGCGTGCGGCGCTGCGGGCCGCGGTCGCGCGGGGGAAGCCCGCGTAGCCGGCCGAGTGATAGATGACCTCGGCGATCTCGTCCTCGGTCACCCCGTTGGTCAGCGCGATCCGGACATGGGTCCTGAGCTCGGTCTCGGCTCCGAGAGCGATCAGGATGCCCAGGGTGACCAGGCTTCGGTCGCGGTTGGCGAGCCCCTCACGGGCCCACAGCGCGCCATAGACGCTCGTCAGGCCGATCTCGACGAGGTCCTCGCCCAGCAGGCCGTCCCGCAGGTCTATATCGCCTTCCGGGAACACGCCGGGCAACGCCTCGCGCATCGCCTTGAGGCCGGCGGCCCGCAGATCGGCTCCGGCTGCGGGCTCGTTGATGTCCTTGGCGCTCATACGCGGCTCCTGCTCGCACAGACAGGCGTCCATCGCCCTGAGCGAAAGTTAGATCAAACGGTCGGTACAATCAACGGTTGAGGCAGGTCGATCCCCGGAACCTTCTTCGACACCCCCATTGCTCGGGCTCGCCCCATTCATCTACTCTCCTGAATATTCGATCGACCGGTCGAACTATGAAACAACCCGGTGGCACCACAGCCCCTGTCACGTTGGAGGGCAGATGAGCGAATCGACGAAGGTGTCGAGCGCGACGGACGAGCGCACCCAGGCACCGGAAACCGACCCTGGAGGCCCGGACCGCGTCGACGTACTGGTCATCGGAGCCGGCGTCACCGGTATCTACCAGCTGTACCGCGCCCGCGAGGCCGGCTTCTCGACGAGGCTGATCGAAGCGGGTTCCGGCGTGGGCGGCACCTGGTACTGGAACCGCTATCCCGAGGCGCGCTTCGACTCCGAGAGCTACACCTACGGCTACCTCTTCTCCAAGGAGCTGTGGGAGGAGTGGGAGTGGTCGGAGAAGTTCGCCGGCCAGCCCGAGATCGAGCGCTACTTCAACTACGTCGTCGACCGGTTCGACCTGCGCCGCGACATCCGGCTCGGCGTCAAGGTGACAGAGGCCGTCTACGACGAGCCGTCCGGGACCTGGACCGTGCGGGGCAGCGACGGCACCGAGATCCGAGCCCGCTACGTGGTCGCCGCGACCGGTAACCTCTCCGTGCCCTTCATCCCCGCCATCCCGGGGCGCGAGGAATTCCACGGTGAGCAGCACCACACCGCCCGCTGGCCGAAGACCCCCGTCGACTTCACCGGCAAGCGGGTGGCACAGATCGGCACCGGTTCCAGCGGTGTGCAGATCGTCCCCGCGATCGCGGACGACGTGGCCCGCATCACGGTGTACCAGAAGCAGGCCGACTGGCTCACCCCCCTCAACAACGGGCCCATCACGCCCGAGGAGCAGGCGGAGATCAAGAAGAACTTCGAGTCCATCCGCGACACGCTGAACACCTCGCCGAGCGGGTTCCTCCACCAGATCACCATGCGTTCCGGCCTGGACGACACCCCGGAGCAGCGCCAGGAGTTCTACGAGACGCGGTGGAACGGCCCCGGCTTCACCAAACTGTCCGAGCACTACTGGGACATGCTGACGAACGAGACCGTGAACGCGGAGTGGTGCACGTTCATGGCCGCCAAGATCCGCAGCATCGTCAAGGACCCGGAGACGGCGGAGAAGCTGATCCCCAAGGGCCACGGCTACGGCGGACGGCGGCCCCCGTTCGGGACCGGCTACTACGAGGCGTACAACAAGCCGACCGTCTCCCTCGTCGACATCAACGAGACGCCGATCATCCGCGTCACCGAGACGGGGATCGAAACGTCGGAGGGTGTCGAGGAGTTCGACATCATCATCTGGGCGACCGGCTACGACTTCGGCACCGGCGCGCTCAACCGGCTCGGCGTGCGAGGCCGCCACGGTCTCCCGCTGAAGGAGTACTGGGCGGACGGTCCGCGCACCTATCTGGGGATCGCGAGCGCGGGCTTCCCGAACTTCTTCTTCCCCGGCGGGCCGCACGGGGCGACGGGCAACAACCCCCGCTACGCCGGCGACCAGGTGGAACTCGTCACCGACGTGCTCATCCACGCGCGCGAGCACGGTCACGGTGTCGTCGAGGTGTCCGAGGCCGCCGAGGAGGAGTGGACGGAGGAGATGAACAGCAGCACGCAGTCCTCCTTCTTGGAGAGCAGTTACTTCTACGGGGCCAACATCCCCGGCAAGCCGGTCAAGCAACTGCTCAACCCGACGGGTCGTTGGGCGCTCCTGGAGACGGTCGCCGCTGTCAGGCAGAACGAGTTCTCGACGTTCGCCTTCTCCACGGCCAAGACTCCGGAAGAGGTCTAGGGTCCGGCTGACGACAACGGCGGGCCCCGTCGGGACGAGCGATCGTCCCGACGGGGCCCGCCGCGTCGTGGGCCGCTACGGCTGGAAGGTCGTGACCCTCCGCTGGAACCGCCACTCGTCGTTCTGCCGGCGCAGCGTGTCGTCGTAGCGCCCGACGAGCTGCACCGCCCAGCCGGAATCGCCACGCTGGAAGAACGCCAGGTTACTCACGGCGGTGGCCTCGTCCTCCGTCCACGACGTGACGACCGTGTTGGCCACCAGGTGGAGTTGGGGCTGGGTCGGCACGAAGGAGGCGTAGCCCTCGCGTATGGCCTCCTGCCCTTCGAAGGTGCCGATGCCGGCGATCTCCGCCACGCCGTCGGGCCAGAACAGGTCGGCCAGGTCGCCGATACGTCCGGCGTCCAGCGCTTGTGCGTAGGCGGCGACGGCATCGTGCACCCTGGCCGAGACCGACTCGATCGATGTGCTCATCCTGCTCCCAAAGGTGAGTGGGTCGGCTACTGGAAGGTGGTGCTCCGGCGGTGCAGGCGCCAGGCGCCCTCCTGGCGGCGCAGCGTGTCCTCGTAGTGCCCGACGAGCTGCACCGCCCAGCCGGAGTCGCCACGCTGGAGGAACGCCACGTCGCTGGAAGCGGTCGCCTCGTCCTCCCCGGACGAGGTGATGACGGTGTTGGTCACCAGATGCAGCTGCGGCTGGGCCGGCGCCCATGAGTTGAAGGCCTTGCGGAGCGCGTCGTGCCCCTCGATGGGGTCCATGCCCGGCAGTTCGAGGACCGCGTCGGGGGCGTACAGCGCGACGACGTCATCGGTGCGGCCGGAGTCCTGGGCCCGCGTGTGCTCGCCCAGCACGCCGCGTACGCCCGCCGCAACCCACGCCGCTGTGGATTCGCTCAATTTTTTCCTCCAGAGTCGAATGGTGACCCGCGCCGGACATACGGTCGCGTTGCAGGTTTCGACCAGTCAGTCTATTGCCTACCGAGAGAAACAGGGAGAGGGTGCCCCCAAGAGCTTGCGAAATTCGTTGACCGAATGGTCCAATCTCAATAGCATACTGACGGCTGTCAACGGGGACCGTCGTACGAGGAGGCAACATCGTGACCAAGCGTTGGAAGCAGCGTCCGCCCGGTTCGACGTGGGGCGACTTCGGCGAGGACGACGAGCTGGGGCGCATCAACCTGCTGACCCCCGAGAAGGTCCTGCAAGGGGTGCGCGAGGTCGAGCACGGCATCACCTTCGGTCTGAGCCTGCCGCTCGACTATCCGGGCGGGAGTGCCATGAACCAGCGGCGTCACCCGCCGATCCTGAGGCCCACCGAGGACCTGCAGCACAAACAGGACGTCTTTTACAACATCAAGGCGAGCGAGCACTTCTCGCCCGACCTCATCGACGTGTGGTCGGACGACGTGGTCACGCTCTGGCTGCAGTACTCGACGCAGTGGGACTCCCTGGCCCACCAGGGCGCCGAGTTCGACGCCGACGGCGACGGGGTCGCGGAGCCCGTCTACTACAACGGCTTCCGGCCGGACACCGACATCGTCGGACCGCTGGAGGACGCCAAGGGCGACGGCAGCGGGAGCCTCGGCTTCGCACGCCACCTCGGCCTCGAGCACATGGCCCAGCACGGGGTCCAGGGCCGCGGCGTGCTCATCGACATCGCACACCACCTGGGCACCGGCTACCAGCCGGTCAACTTCGCGCAACTGCAGGACATCATGGCGGCTGACGATGTCGTGGTCGAACCAGGCGACATCCTCCTGCTGCACACGGGCTTCGCCACGCAGATCCTCGCCTGGGAAAAGAACCCGGACCCCGTGGCCATCCACCAGACGGCCGCCTACCTCGACGCGGACGACCCGGCGCTGCTGAACTGGATCGCCGAGTCGCAGATCTCGGCCATCGCGTCGGACAACTACGCCATCGAGGGGGTGGGCGTCACCCAGGCCCAGGGCCCGCACACGCTGCTCCCGCTCCATCATCTGTGCCTCTTCAAGCTGGGCGTCCCGATGGGCGAGTTGTGGTACCTGCACGACCTCGCGGCCTGGCTGCGCGAGCACCGTCGCAGCCGTTTCCTGCTCACGGCTCCTCCCCTGAACCTGCCGGGAACGCAGGGCAGTCCTCTCACCCCGGTGGCGACCGTCTGACGAGGCGTTACAATCGGGTCCTTCCCGACGGTCCGACCTGGGGGCCCGCTCGGAGCAGGTGACGACCCACCCGAGTTTCCAGATCCCCGAGAAACCCACTCAGCCGTCCGTCCGGCCTGCCTTCCCGACAGGGCGGGCCGGCGCCCGGGGCGAAGGCATCGGGCACTGTCATGACGAAAGGCGCCACACTGTGACTTTGTCCGCCATGGACGACAAGACCGCCCTTGTACTGATCGACCTGCAGGCCGGCACGCTGGCAGCCCCGACAAAGCCCTACGCCGCCGCGGAGGTGGTGTCCAAGGCCGCGGTACTCGCCGCCGCGTTCCGTGCCGTGGGCGCGCCGGTCGTGCTGGTCCGCATGAGCAACTCCCCCAACGGCGCCGACATGGTGCCGGGCCGCAGCGAGGCCGCCCGCCTGGCCGGCGGCCGGTCCCGCCCGTACGACCTGGGTCCGACAGCCGAAGGCCTGAGCGGCCACGACGAGGACATCCTGGTCACCAAACGGAACTGGGGCGCCTTCCACGGCACCGACCTCGACATCCAGCTCCGCCGCAGGGGCGTCACCCAGATCGTGCTCGGCGGGATCGCGACCAGCCTCGGCGTCGAGTCGACCGCACGTGCCGCCCACGAGCACGGCTACCACATCGCGTTCGCGGTCGACGCGATGACCGACATCAACGAGGACGCGCACCGTCACAGCGTCGCGTACATCTTTCCGCTGATCGGCGAGACCGGCACCACCGACGACATCCTCGACCTGTTCGCCAGGACGCGTTCCTGATCCTGGCATCGGCCGACTGCGCCGACCGTCCGGAACCCTGCCGCCGGCGCTCGATACGCCGGCGGCTTTCGCGTACCCGCTCGCATCAGACAGCGGCGATCCTCCGCAGAGTGTCGGCGATCGTGTCCCGCGAGGGCAGCCACAGCTGTTCCAGCGAGGGTGCGTACGGGGCCGGCATCGGCGGCGGGGCGACCCGGGTGACCGGCGCGTCCAGGTGCCAGAAGCCCTCGTCGACAGCGAGCGCGGCCAGTTCGGCGCCGACTCCGAAGTCCCGTACCGCCTCGTGAGCGATGACGAGACGGTTGGTCTTGGCGAGGGAGGCGAGGACCGTTCCGCGGTCCAGCGGAGCGATCGTCCGCAGGTCGATCACCTCGACGCTCACTCCCTCCGCGGCGAGCAGTTCGGCTGCGGCGAGACCGTCCTGGACCATTCGCGACCAGGAGACCAGGGTGATGTCGGTGCCCTCGCGCACGACCTTGGCCCTGCCCAGCGGGATCAGGTGATCGGCCGGCGGGCGAGGGCCCTTGAAGCCGTACTGCAGGCGGTTCTCGACGAACACCACCGGGTTCGGGTCCTGAATGGCGGCACGCAGCATGCCGTAGGTGTCGGCCGGGTTCGACGGCATCACCACGGTCAGGCCGGGGATGTGCGCGAGCAGGGCCTCCAGGCTCTGCGAGTGCTGGCTGCCCGAGGAGCGGCCGGCGCCGAACTGCGTGCGCACGACGAGCGGCATGGAGGCACGGCCACCGGTCATGAAGCGCAGCTTGGCGGCCTGGTTGAGCAGCATGTCCAGGCAGACGCCGATGAAGTCCATGTACATGATCTCGACGACGGGCTTCATGCCGGCCATGGCCGCACCGACCGCCGTGCCGAGTATCGCGCTCTCGCTGATCGGGGTGTCGCGGACCCGGCCGGGGAAGGCCTGGGCCAGACCCCGGGTGAGGCCGAAGACGTTGCCGCCCGCGCCGACGTCGATGCCGGCCACGAAGACGGACGGATCGGCCTGCAGCTCGTGTTCCAGGGCGAGGCGTACGGCGTCCATGGAGCGGAAGATCTCCCCGTCGGCCGGGGCGGGTTCGGGCACGTCCGTGCGCGGGGCCGAGACGAAGTCGTACAGCGTCTCCGGTGCGGGCTCGGGCAGACTCCTCGCCCACTCCACCGCCGCCTCGATCTCCTTGTCGATCTCCTCGTCGACGGCGTCGGCGAGTGCGGCCGGTACGCCCGCGTCCGCCAGGTGGCGGCGGGCCACCAGCAGCGGGTCGCGCTCCTTGGCGGCGGCGACCTCCTCGGCGGGGCGGTAGCGCTCGGGGTCGCCCTCGTAGTGGCCGTGCCAGCGGTAGGTCTCGGCCTCCACCAGCACGGGGCCGCCGCCCGCGCGCAGCCGCTCGACCACGTCGGTCAGCATTCCGGCCACCGCGAGGACGTCGTTGCCGTCGACATGCGCGTAACCGATGCCGTACCCGGCCGCGCGTGCGGAGAGCGGGGCGCGGTGCTGTTCGGCGGCGGGGGAGAACTCGGAGTAGTGGTTGTTCTCGCAGAGGAAGACGACCGGCAGGTCCCATACGGCGGCCAGGTTGACCGCCTCGTGGAACATGCCCTGAGCCACCGCGCCGTCACCGAAGAACGCCACCACCACGTCGCCGGCGGCGCGCAGCTTGGCCGCGGTGGCGACGCCTGTGGCGATGGGCAGGCCGGCGCCCACTATGCCGTTGGCGCCGTAGATGCCGAGACCTGGGTCGGCGATGTGCATCGAGCCGCCGCGGCCGTGGCAGGTGCCCGCCTCCTTGCCCATCAGTTCGGCCATCATCGACGCGGAGTCCAGGCCCTTGGCCAGGACGTGCCCATGGCCGCGGTGGGTGGAGGTGATGCCGTCGCGTGGGCCGAGGGGCCAGCAGGCACCGACGGCGCTGGCCTCCTGGCCGATCGACAGGTGCAGGAATCCGGGGATCTCCGTCGCCTTGTACAGTTCGGACGCCCTTTCCTCGAAGCGGCGGATGCGGCGCATCCGCCGGTACATCTCCAGGAGTTGTTCCGCGTGCGCGGACCGGGTCCCGATGCCCGTGTCGGTGAACTGCGGTGCCTGGGTCATACGCGTCCTCGCAATGCCGGCGCAGATGGCGCGCCCCGCGCCCTCTGAGTGCGTCTTTTAATGTACCGTTTGGTCTAGCAAACTAGAGTGACGACGTCCTGGGTTCCGCTGTCCCCTCGGATGCCCTTCCGGCGCCCGGAGCGGGCCCGGGTGGAGTCGGATCGACACGTCGTCCCGTCAGGGGAGAGATGCAATGCCACGACCGCCGGGTCATGGGCCGGACTTCGAGGTCCGACGCCAGAAGATCATCGACACGGCCGCCGAACTGTTCGCCCGCCAGGGCTACGCGGCGACCTCCGTCAACGACTTGGGCCGCGCCGTGGGCCTCGCCAAGGGAGCGCTGTACTACTACATCGGCTCCAAGGAGAATCTGCTGATCGAGATCCAGTCGCGGGTGATGAGCCCGCTGCTGTCCCGCGCGCGACAGATCGCCGAACTCGACGCGGACCCCCTGCTGCGCCTGCGGCTGCTGTCCGAGTCGCTGCTGACGATCATCTTCCGCAGGCTCGACCACATCTGGGTCTACGAGCACGACTACCGGAGTCTCACCGGTGACGAGCTCCACACCCTGTTGGGCCAGCGCTCCGACTTCGAGCACCTGATCACCGGTCTGCTGACAGAAGCCGCCGAACAGGACAGGCTCCGTCTGACCGAACCGCGCCTGGCGACCCTGCAGTTCCTCAACCTGCACAACCACACCTACCAGTGGGTGAAGCCGGGCGGCCGGTGGGACCCGGCGTACCTGTCGCGCGAGTACTGCGCGACCCTGTTCCGCGGTTTCGGCGCGGCCGACGGCGACCTGACACTGACCGAGGAACGGGCCACGATGTTCCACCGCGACCGTCCGGAGCTTCCGCTCGACCCCGAGGCCGCCTGGGAGCCCGTGCCCGTCGGCAGCTGATCCCAACCCGCGGTGCACTCGAGCGCACCGCGGGACCCGGTTGCGGTTCATATGCGGCTCACGCCTGCTTCACCAGCGCCCTGGCGATGACGTTGCGCTGGATCTCGTTCGCGCCCTCGCCGATCTCCAGGATCTTCGCATCGGCATAGAAGCGGGAGATTTCCGACTCGCGCACGTAACCGTAGCCGCCGTGGATCTGAACCGCCTGGGACGCGGCCCGGTTGGCGACCTCGGAGGCGTACACCTTGGCCATGGCGGCCTCCGTGCTGTAGGGGCGGCCCTGGTCGGCGAGCCACGCGGCGCGGTAGACCATCCAGCGGGCGGCCTCGACCTCGGTGCCGATGTCGGCGATCTTGTGAGCGACTGCCTGGAAGTCCGACAGCGGGCGCCCGAACTGGTGGCGCTCGGTGGCGTGCTTGACCGCGAGGGCCAGTGCCGCCTTGGCCAGCGACAGGCCCAGCGCGGCGACGCTGATCCGGCCCTTGTCCAGTACCGACAGGAACTGGCGCAGTCCGTTGCCCTCGTCACCGATCAGATGGTCCTCGGGGATCCAGCAGTCGTCGAAGACCAGTTCCCGGGTGTCCATGGCGTGCCAGCCGAGCTTCTTCAGCTTGGGCCCGCAGCTGTACCCCGAGGTGCCCGTCGGGAGGTAGAAGGTCGCGTACTGCTTGCGTCCCTGGTCGTCGCGGCCGGTCACGGCGAGCAGGGTGACGCCCTGGCTGATGTCGGTACCGGCGTTGGTGATGAACATCTTGGTGCCGTTGACGACCCACCCGCCGTCGGCCCGGCGGGCGGTGGTGGTGATGCCCGCGGCGTCGGAGCCGGCGTCCGGTTCGGTGAGGCCGAAGGCACCTATCGCCTCGCCGCTCGCCAGCGGCGCCAGCCAGCGCTGCTTCTGCGCCTCGGTGCCGTAGGTGAGCAGAGGCAGGGTGGCGATGGTGGAGTGCGCGTTCCAGGAGGAGGCGACCGACTGGTCGGCGGCGCCCAGCTCCTCCATGACCGCGACATAGGAGACGGTGTCGGAGCCGGCTCCGCCGTATTCCTCAGGCACTAGCATGCCCATCAGGCCGAGTTCACCGAGTTTGGTGAAGACGTGGGTCGGGAAGTACTCGTTCTCGGACCATTCGGCCGCGTGCGGAGTGATCTCCTTGGCTGCGAACTCACGGACCATGTCCTGCAGGTCCCGGGTTTCCTCCGGCAGGTCGAAATCCATGTCACAGTCCCTTCGGAGTCAGCAGAACCTTGAGGTGCCGGGCCCGGTCGGCGGCCAGGTCCGCGAAGACCCCGGCTCCTTCCGAGAGCGAAAAACTTCCGGTGATCATGGGCGAGGCGTCCAGACGCCCGGTGCTCATCAGGTCGATCACCCGGGGAATGTCGTGGTGGTAGCCGAGCGTGCCGAGGACGGTCCGCTCGTAGAAGACGAGTTGCCCCATGTCGAACTCGACCTTGCCGTGCCCGACGCCCGCGAGGACCACCCGTCCGCCGCGGCGGACGGTGGCGACGGCCTGGGCGGCCAGTGCGGGCACTCCGGTCGCGTCGATGACGACGTCGGGTCCGATACGGCCGGTGCGGACGAACACCTCGCGGCGTACGTCCGACTCACGCGGGTCGAAGGCTTCGGTGACACCGATCGCCAGGAGCTTCTCCCGGCGTTCCCGGAGCGGTTCGCTGACATAGAGCCCGGAGGCGCCCGCCAGACGTGCGGCGATGACCACGGCGAAGCCGATGGGACCGCCGCCGACCACAAGGACGTTGTCGCCGGGCCGCACTCCCCCGCGGCTGACGGCGTGCAGGCCGACGGCGAGAGGCTCGGCCACGGCCGCCATCTCGTCACTGACGTTGTCGGGCAGGAGGGTCAGTCCGGCCAGCGGGACGGTGACCCGGTCGGCGAAGGCGCCCGGCGAGGCGAGGCCCACCGAACCGCTCTTGGGACAGATGTGGTACTCGCCGCGCACGCACCAGTAGCAGACCCCGCAGCGCCACACGGGATCCGCGGTCACCCGGTCGCCCACCCTGATGCCAGGCACCTCCGCGCCCAGTCCGACGACGGTGCCGCTGAGTTCGTGGCCGAGGGCGAGCGGCGGGCTGGACCCGGTAAGCGGGTGCGGACCGTTACGGATCATGTGCGGGCCTTCGAGGTACTCATGCAGGTCGGTGCCGCACACCCCGCACCACGTCACCTCCACGACCGCCTCGTGCGGTCGCGGCTCGGGCAGGTCGGGCACCTCATCGAGCCTCAGGTCCCGCGCACCGTGCCAGCGCAATGCCTTCATCTCCGCTCCACCCCTTCTCGTGTCGTACGGCCTCCGCGCCGTGTCGTCTGTTACTCGGCCCCGTCGGACCCGGTGAACCGTGCCTTCCCAGGGCCATGTTCGAGGAACGAGCGGATTCCGGTGGCAGCGTCCGCCGTGCCGAACACCCCTGTGAACAGGGATCGTTCGAGCGCCAACCCGGCAGACAGCCCGCCGTCACCACCGTGATCCACCGCCTCCTTGATCGCCTCCAGCGCCGCCGGCGGCCCCTCGGCGAGCCGACGGGCGTAGTCGAGCGCGGTGTCGAGGACCGCCTCCGGAGGGACGACCTCGTCGACGAGGCCGAGCCGCAGCGCCTCCTCGGCGCCCACCCGGCGGCCCGTCATCAGCAGGTTCTTCGTCCGTGACGGCCCGATCAGCCGGACGAGCCGCTGGGTGCCGCCCGACCCCGGCATGATGCCGAGCTGCACCTCGGGCTGGCCGAGGATCGCATCGTCGGCCGCCACCCGGTAGTCGGCGGCGAGGGCCAGTTCCATGCCTCCGCCGAGCGCGTACCCGGTGACCGCCGCGATGACCGGCATGGGGAGCCGTGCGACCTCCTCGAAGGTCCGCTGCAACGCGCGGTTCCAGCCCCGCACCTCGTCCGGACCCATCGCGGCCAGCGCCTTGATGTCCGCCCCGGCCGCGAAGAGTCGCTCCCCGCCGTGCAGCACCACGGCCCGTACACCGCTCGTGTCCGCCAGTTCACGTACGCACGCGGCGAGCGCGTCGCGCTGTTCGCTGTCGAACGCGTTCAGGGGCGGGTGGTCGAGGCGGACCGTGACGACGGGTCCGTCGGTGTCGAGGCGAATACGTGGCACGGGGGCCCCCTCGTCTGGGAAGAGTCTTTCGCACCGCGACAACACCGGTAGTCGGACGGGTTGTCGCTCGGCGCGCGTCGTCGTAGAGTGCGGACAGGTTTTATAGACCAAGAGGTACACTAAATCTTTGGAGCGAGCAACCGACCGATCGGGATATTCCCGACCGCCGAGCCGAAAGCGTTGCCGTGCACAATTTCGCGAGCATCCTCGATTACCACCTGTCCCAGCGGCCCGACGCCGTCGCCGTAGTACATGAAAAGCAGTCCCTGTCCGTGCGGGAGCTGCATGAACGGGTGAACCGGCTGGCTTCCGGCCTGGGCGAGCTGGGCGTTCGGCACGGCGACGTCGTCGGACTGCTGCTCTACAATCAGCCGGAATTTCTGGAACTGGTGTACGCGGTGAGCCGCCTCGGCGCGGTCTTCCTGCCGCTGAACTACCGGCTGTCCGAGGAGGAATGGCAGTACATCCTGGGCCATGCCCAGGCCAAGGCCCTCGTGACGGAACCCGAGTTCGCGCGCGCGGCGGACCGGATCGCCGCGAACCTGCCCGGTCTGGACCAGCGGATCCAGGTCGGCGGAGACCATGTGACGCAGCCGTGGACCGGTTACGAGGAGCTGCTCGCCCGGCACCCGGGCGCCCGGGTGGAGCCCGCGGACGTCGGGCCGGACGACCTGCAGCGCCTGATGTACACCTCCGGCACTACGGCACGCCCCAAGGGCGTGTGCCTCACCCACGGGAACGTGCAGGCCAAGAATCTCGCCCACATCGTCCATTTCGGCCTCACGGCCGCGGACACCACGCTGGTGTGCGGTCCGCTGTACCACGTCGGCGGGCTCGACATGCCCGCCCTCGGGGTCCTGTACGCGGGCGGAAGCGTGGTGCTGCAGCGGAGGTTCGACCCGGTCGGCGCCCTGCGCGCGATCGAGGAGCACGGCGTCACCAATGTGTGGCTGGCGCCCGCGATGGTCAGCGCGGTGCTGGAGGTACCGGACAGGGAGGCGTACGACACCACTTCGGTGCGGTTCATCCTGGGCGGCGGGGAGAAGACGCCCGAGCCGGTGCTGCGGCGGACCATGAACGCGTTCCCCAACGCCTGGTTCGCCGACGCGTACGGACTGACCGAGACGGTTTCGGGCGACACGTTCCTGGACCGCGCGCACGCGCTGACCAAACTGGGCTCGGTCGGGCGTCCGGTGCCGCACGCGCGCGTGCGGATCGTCGACGACGCCGGCAAGGAGGTCGCGGCGGGTGAACTCGGTGAGATCACACTGCGCGGGCCGAAGGTCTTCACGGGCTACTGGCGGGACGCGAAGGCCACCGCCGCCGCACTGCGGGACGGCTGGTTCCACACCGGGGACATCGGCCACGTCGACGAGGAGGACTTCCTCTATATCGATGACCGCAAGAAGGACATGATCGTCTCCGGCGGCGAGAACATCGCGACCCCGGAGGTCGAACGGGTCCTGTACGAGCACCCCGCGGTGCTGGAGGCCGCGGTGGTCGGGCTGTCACACCCCCGGTGGGGCGAAGTGCCGCGCGCCTTCGTGGTGGTACGCCCGGAGACGGACTGCGGACCGGAGGAGCTGCGGGAGTTCTGCCGGGAACGTCTGGCCAAGTTCAAGGTTCCCGCCCGTTTCGACTTCGTCGACGAACTGCCCCGAACGCCCTCGGGCAAGGTCCTCAAGCGGACTCTGCGCGACCTTCCCGCAAAGGACCGGGCATGAGCAGTGTGAACAGTGACCTGCGGCTGGACCGCAAGACCGCCTGGGTGACGGGGGCCGGAAAGGGCCTGGGACGCGCGATAGCCATCGCCCTGTCCCAGGCCGGCGCGACCGTGGCCGTGACGGCCCGCACCGCGTCGGACCTCGAGGGACTGGAGTCCGAACTCGCCGGGCACGGTGGCAAGGTGCTGGTCATGCCCGGATCGGTCGCCGACTCGGTCGCGGTACGGGACATGGCCGAGCGCATCACCACCTGGACGGGCCGCCTGGACGCCGTGATCAACTGTGCCGGGATCAGCCCGCACTTCACCCGCAGCGAGAAGGTCACCGACCAGGACTTCCAACAGGTTCTGGACGTCAACCTACAAGGCACTTTCTACTGCTGCCGCGAGGCCGGCAAGGTGATGCTGGAACAGCGCTCGGGCTCGATCGTCAACGTCTCGTCCGTCCACGCCACCACCGGTTTCGAACGGATCGCCGCCTACGCCGCGAGCAAGGGCGGCGTCGAGGCCCTCACCAGGGCCCTCTCCGTGGAGTGGGCCGACCGCGGTGTACGGGTCAACACCCTCGCCCCCGGCTACTTCCAGACCGACCTCAGCTCCGGCCTCCTGGACAGTCGCTGGGGCGAGCGGATCGTACGCGGTACTCCCCTGGGCCGGGTGGGCAGTGCCGACGAGCTGGGCGGGGCCGCGGTGTTCCTCGCCTCGGACGCCTCCCGCTTCGTCACGGGGACGACTCTCACCGTGGACGGGGGCTGGACCGCCTGGTAGGACTACGCGCTCGGCTCCCCCGCGCGGGGGAGTGAGCCACACAGTCGGGCGGCGGTGCGGGGTTGTCCTCCCGTCGCCCTTCTCGTCGTCCCGGGGCGGGCGCCGGGTACGTAGCGGCCCGGGTCCCGACCGTGCGCGGCGGCCGCTGGGAGCGGACCACCGTGCGGGGTGCGGCGGGTGTCCGCCCTCACCCGCGCCGCGTTGTGCCCGCAGGGACCGCCTCTCCGTGATGGGGTAAGGGCCGGAGTCCGTCCGGCACGTCTCGGGGGTACGACTGCGTGGCGCCGAAGAGTTCCTCGGACATGGACCGCACGGCGTTGACGACCAGTGGCGCAATGCGCTCGACCGAGGAACTACCCTCTCCCACAGCCGAGATCGCCGCCAGCGGTCCGTCCGGACCACGGATCGCGAGGCCGACACACGCGATGTCCGCGAAGCATTCCCCGCGGTCGATGGCCAGCCCGTTGCGGCGGCGTACGGCGCCGAGTTCCCGGTGCAGGGCGTCCAGGCGGCCGATACTGTGCGGAGTACGTCGTTCGATCACCTGTTCGTACCGTGCGTCGATCTCCTCGGGGCTCAGCCAGGCGAGCATCGCCTTCCCGAGCCCCGTGCAGTGCGCGACCGCCCGGCCGCCGACCCGCGACGGGATGCCCACGGCCGCCCGGCCACCCACCTTGTCGAGATAGTAGATCTCGGGCCCGTCGAGCACCGCGAGGTGCACGACCATCTTGGTACGGACGGCCAGTTCGAGCAGTCGGGGCGCGGCGGCCGCGCGCAGGGTGCTGTGCCCGATCTCCCGTCCGCCCAGGCCGAGTGCGCGTGGTCCGAGCAGGTACCCGGACACGGTGTGATGGAGCCAGTCCAGCCGGACCAGCTGGTCGAGTATGCGATGGGTCGTCGAACGCGGCAGCCGGGTTCGACGGGAGACGGTCTCGAGCGTCAGGCAGGTCTGGGGATGCTCGAACAGGTCCATGATCAACGTCACGCGTTCCATCATCGACGGCGGAATCGCGTGCCGTTCGGCCTCGGATCGCGGGTCAAGGCGAAGGGCAGACGTCATCGTCGGTGCCTCTCTGCTAAAACTGAAATCTATTTCAGTTTGGCGCCGGCGCCAAAGTACCAACGCCGCTGCCCGCAGACCAAGAGGCGTGCACGATCTGATGTGTGTCCACACGCGTCGGCGCGGGCCACGTGCACGGCCCACGCCCCGATCTCCCGCGGATGTCAGTCGGTCGGGCCCACGATGTCGAGCACCGCGAGGTACCCGAAAGCGAGGCTCGACCCGATCGGGGTGCCCGCACCCGGGTACACGCGCCCCGACATCGCGGCCGCCGTGTTCCCGGTCGCGTACAGCCCCTCGATCGGCCGGCCGTCGGGTCGCAGCACCTTCGCGTTCTCGTCGATCCGCAGGCCTCCCTTGGTACCGATGTCCGACGCGACGATGGTCGCGGCGTAGAACGGCGGGGTGTCGATCGGCAGAAGCAGCTGGTTCGGGAAACCGGGCACGGACTTCGCCGGGAAGTTCTGCCGCGGGTCGGCCGGAAACCCGACGACGTGATGGAACATCTGGTCCCAGGGGGTCTCACCGCGGTGGAACCTGTCGTCGGTCCCGGTCGCCGCGTATCCGTTGAACTCCTTCACGCTCCGGTCCAGGGAGTCGAACGGCACGTCGATCACACGGGCCAGCTTCTCCAGGGTGTCGGCCTTCTTCAGCGCCCCGGACTCCAGCCACTTCGCGGACAGCGGCTCGTCGGGCGGGCCGCCGATGCCGTCCCGGTCGAGCTGCCGCTGGTCGAACACCCAGTGGCAGGGGGTGTGGCGAACGCCCGTGGCCGCGTGGAGCCGGACGATCTCGTGCCCGGCCTGGTCGTAGGGCCGTGTCTCGTTGACGAAGCGTTCACCTGCCCCGTTGACCCAGATTCCGCCGCGTGTGCCGCTGTGGAAGACCGGCAGACCGTCCGGCTGGATGAGCCCCGGGACGAACCATGCCTCGTCGAGCAGGTCGGTGTCCGCGCCGATCGCGATCCCGGCCCGCAGCGCGTCGCCCGTGTTGCCGGGCGCGCCGTTGGACCACTCGCCGGTGAGCTGTTGGTGCCGCTCGCGCAGTTCACGGTCCCGTTCGAATCCGCCCGCCGCGAGGAGCACACCACGGTCGGCTCGCAGCCGGACGCGCTCACCGTCGCTGACGGCCTCCACCCCGACGACCCTGCCGTCCTCGACCACGAGTTCGTCCAGCACGGTGTTGAGCCGGAGCGTGCCGTTGCCCGTCTCAAGGAACGCCGCCAGCGCCCGGCCGATCAACGCGCGGCCGCCGCTGACCACGGAACCCTCGTCGAACCCCCACCGTTCGGTGGGGAGGGATCGGCGGACGAGCTCGTAACGTTCCCCCAGATCGGCGACCGCGAGAGCCGGCGGGAAGACGGTCCGTCCTGCCCGTGTCGCTCCGGGGCGCGAGGAGTAGTAGTCCGGAACGGGTCCGTGCGCGAAGTACTGGAACCAGGGGTTCTGTTCGAGTTCGTCGATCAGCTGTGCGCCGGCCCGCAGATAGGCGTCCTGGACCCCCTCCCGTGAGCTGTCCGCGACGACGTCCCGCAGGTAGGTCCTCGCCTCCTCGACGTCGTCCTCGACGCCCGCCCTGCGCAGCGGTGCGGAGCCCGGGAACCACAGGCCCGCTCCGGAATAGGCGACCGTGCCTCCCACCACGTCGGTCTTCTCGATGACGAGCGTGCGCAGCCCGCGCGACGCCGCCACATAGGCCCCGACCAGGCCACCACCCGATCCGACGACGATGACGTCGTAGCTGTCCTCGTTGATGCTCATCATTGACCTCCTCGTATGGTGCGACGGTCCCAGCAGGGCCACGGGGGCCCGCCCTCCCCGTCCCGGTGAGCGGAACCCCGTATCGCTGTGCTACGGCGTGATCGATCACTCTGGACGCACCACGAGTTGAGGATGCCGATGACAGACGTTTGGAAACCGACGGCCGTAGCGGACCGTGCGGCAGCCGTGGCCGACGCGGCCGAACGACTCACCCGGGCCGCCCGTGACCGGCAGCCCTGCGAGCCCGTGCGGGACGTGCTCGGACCGACCGACATCAGCCTCGCCTACGCCGTCCAGCAACAGCTCACCGACAACCGTCTCGCGCGCGGAGCGCGGGTCGTGGGTCGCAAGATCGGCCTGACGGCGCCGTCCGTCCAGCGCCAGGTCGGCGTCGACCGACCGGACTTCGGCGTGCTGTTCGACGACATGGACGCCACCGGCCTCCCGGCCGTGCCCAGCGAACTGCTGCTGCAGCCCAGGGCCGAGGCGGAGATCGCGTTCGTCCTCGCCGCGGACCTCGACGCCGACGACCTCGACATCGACCGGGTCCGGGCGGCGGTCGGGCACGCCGTGGCCGCGCTGGAGATCGTGGACAGCAGGGTGGCCGGCTGGGACATCACGATCACGGACACCGTCGCCGACAACGCGTCCAGCGGCATGTTCGTACTCGGCCAGGAGCGGGTCACGCTGGAGCAGTTCGAGCCCCGGGACGTGACAATGCGGTTGCACGCCGACGGCGCGCTCGCGTCCGAGGGTGACGGCGCCGCCTGCCTGGGCGACCCGCTCGCGGCCCTGCTGTGGCTGGCGCGGACCGCGCGGGAGTTCGGCGATCCGCTCCGCGCCGGCCAGGTCGTGCTCTCCGGAGCCCTGGGGCCCCTGGTCCCGACGCCACCCGGAGTCACCGTACGGGCGGAGATCTCGCGCCTCGGTTCGGTCACCGCGACGTTCTCTCCCATGGACCCCCAGAACTAGAGGACCAAGGATGACGAAGACCAAAGTGGCCGTGATCGGCTCCGGCAACATCGGCACCGATCTGATGATCAAGATACTGCGCCTCTCCGACACCCTGGAGATGGCCGCGATGGTGGGCATCGACCCGGACTCGGACGGGCTGGCGCGTGCCGCGCGCCTGAAGGTGCCCGTCACGCACGAGGGCGTCGACGGTCTGATCCGGATGGAGTGCTTCGACGACATCGGTATCGTCTTCGACGCCACGTCCGCGAAGGCGCACATCGAGAACGCCAAGCGGCTCGCGCCGTACGGCAAGCGCCTCGTCGACCTCACCCCGGCGGCCCTCGGACCGTATGTCGTACCTACGGTGAACCTGGACGAGCACCTGGACGACGCCGGGAACGACGTCGGCAACCTCAACATGGTCACCTGCGGTGGGCAGGCGACCATCCCGATCGTCCACGCGGTCGGTCGCGTCACACCGGTGCCCTACGCCGAGATCGTCGCCTCCATCGCATCGCGGTCGGCCGGGCCGGGCACCCGGGCCAACATCGACGAGTTCACCGAGACCACCGCCGCCGCGATCGAGCAGGTCGGCGGCGCCGGGCGCGGCAAGGCCATCATCGTGCTCAACCCGGCCGAACCACCACTGATCATGCGGGACACGGTGTTCTGCCTGATCGGCGACGCCGATCAGGAGGCGGTCCGTGCGTCCGTCGAGGAGATGGTCGCCGCCGTGGCCGAGTACGTACCCGGCTACCGGCTCAAGCAACGGGTGCAGTTCACGGCAATCGCCCCCGACGAGCCGGTCCACACACTGCTGCCGGACGGTGCTCCCCCGGTGACCACGAAGGTCTCCGTGTTCCTGGAGGTGGAGGGCGCCGCCCACTACCTGCCCGCGTACGCCGGAAATCTCGACATCATGACCTCGGCCGCTCTGCGCGTCGCCGAGCGTGTGGCCCAGCGTGTCGCGACCGGGACCGAAGCCGAGGTGACCTCCCGATGACCAGGCTGTATGTGCAGGACGTGACGCTTCGGGACGGCATGCACGCCATCCGGCACCGGATCACACCCGATGACGTCGCCCGTATCTCGTCGGCCCTGGACCGGGCCGGCGTGGACGCGATCGAGGTCGCCCACGGCGACGGCCTGACCGGCGGCAGCCTCAACTACGGTCCGGGCAGCCACACCGACTGGGAGTGGATCGAAGCGGCCGCCGGAGCCGTCGACCGGGCGGTGCTGACGTCCCTGCTCCTGCCCGGCATCGGCACCATCGCCGAGCTCAAGCAGGCCTACGCGCTCGGGGTGCGCTCGGTGCGCATCGCCACCCACTGCACCGAGGCGGACGTCTCGGCCCAGCACATCGCCACCGCGCGCGACCTCGGCATGGACGTATCGGGCTTCCTGATGATGAGTCACATGGCGTCCCCGGAGAAGCTGGCCGAGCAGGCGAAGCTGATGGAGTCCTACGGCGCGCACTGCGTGTACGTCACCGACTCGGGCGGCCGGCTCACCATGGACGGGGTGCGTGACCGCGTCCGCGCCTACCGGGGCGTCCTCGACCCGGCGACCCAGATCGGCATCCACGCACACGAGAACCTCTCCCTGTCGGTCGCGAACTCGGTGATCGCCGTGGAGGAGGGCGTCACGCGAGTGGACGCGTCGCTGGCCGGGCAGGGCGCGGGCGCGGGCAACTGCCCGATCGAGCCGTTCGTCGCCGTCGCGACCCTGAACGGCTGGGAGCACGGCTGTGAGCTGTTCGCGCTCCAGGACGCCGCCGACGACCTGGTCCGCCCGCTCCAGGACCGGCCGGTGCGGGTCGACCGGGAAACGCTCACCCTGGGCTACGCCGGCGCCTATTCGAGCTTCCTGCGGCATGCCGAGGCGGCCGCCCGCCGGTACGGGCTCGACGCGCGTGCCATCCTGCTGGAGGTCGGCCGGCGCGGGCTGGTCGGCGGGCAGGAGGACATGATCGTGGACATCGCCCTCGACCTCACCTCGGAGGACCGGGACCCGGCGGTGGCCATGCCGTTGTCGTGACCGGCCGGGGAATCCCGGCCGGACAGAACACGGGCGTGGGGGGGGGGGGGGGCCCCCCGGGCCCCCCCCCCCCGGCCCCCCCCCCCCCCCCAGCCCCCACCCCCGCCGGAGGCCACCCGGAAGCGG
>NZ_JBIAIV010000028.1:31052-95429 GCF_042871645.1 Streptomyces sp. NPDC005774
GGGGGGGGGGGGGGGGGGGGGGCCGCGGGGCGGGGCCCCCGCGCGCCCGCGGGGGGGGGGGCGCCCCCCCCCCCCCCCCCCCCCCCCCCCCACGCCCGTTGTCCGCCACGCCCCTTGTACGTCCATGAGCGTCCATGGGCGCACAAGGGTCACGCGTTCCGGTCGCCGTAGGGCGCGAGAATCAGGCGCACGGCGAGTCGCAGGTCCGCCTCCACCTGCTGGGGCGAAGTCTCCTCGGTCTGGGCCGCCACGAACAGGCCCCACCAGCTGTAGAGGAGCAGCCTGATCGTGCTGCGGTCCTGGTCCCGGGGTTCACGGATACCGAGCAGCCGCAGGATCGTCAGCCCGAGGCAGCTGTCGGCGATGTCGTAGCGGTTCGGGATCGCACTCGCGTACTCGGTGAAGGACGACAGTGCCACGGCCGAGGCAAGCAGTGGACTGTCCAGCAGCTTCACGGTGAGCGCGATGAGTGTGTCCGCCACGTCGCTCGCCCCGTCGGCGGTGGCCGCCTCGCGGTAACCCTCCAGGAACATCTCGATGTGCCATTCGAGGACTGCCGTGAACAGATGTGTCTTGGACGGGAAGTAACGGTACAGCGTGGCGATCGCGACGCCGGCCTCCTTGGCCACGTCGAGCATCTGCACACCGACGAGCCCTTCACGCGCCCCGAGTTCACTGGCGGCCCGCAGGATGGCCACCCTGCGGGCGAGCTGCCTGCGCGACACCGGAGCGGCAGGCTGCCGCGGCTCGGCGGTCCTCGCCACACCGTCTCCCATGTCGTCGAGTGCTCCCGCAGACACTCAGGAGGTCTCCGGGCGGGTCAGGAACGCCAGGACCGCACTCTCCCAGGCCGCCTTCTGCTCGATCATCGCCCAGTGCCCGCAGTCGGGCAGCACGTGCAGCTCCGCCTTCGGGATGGTGCGCATCGGCAGTAGCGCGTTGTCCAGGGGTGTGACCCGGTCGTCCCGGCCCCACGTTAGCAGCGTGGGTGCGGTGATCTTGTGGAGAGCTGCCCAGACCGGCTGGTCGGAGTGGGCCTGCGCGGCGAGCATCGCCGCCATCGCGTCACGGCCGTAGATCCTGCGGGACGCTTCGAGGGTGGCAGGGTCGGTGGCGCTCTGCCAGCGCTCCTCGACGAGCTCGTCGGTGAGGAGCGCTGGGTCGTGGACCATCGACCGCAGCCACTGGACGAGCGCCTCGCGGGTCGGGTTCTCGGCGAACTCCACGAGGAGGTTCAGGCCCTCGCTGGGCGCGGGAGAAAGGATGTTGCGGCCCACACCGCCGATCGTCACGATCCTGCCGAACAGGTCCTTGCGTGCGACAGCGAGACCGACCGCGACATATCCGCCCATGGAGTTGCCGATGACGTCGACGTGCTCCAGTCCCAGGCCCTGCAAGAAGCGCAGCACCGCCTTCGGAGCCGCGACCATCGGGTTCTCGGCGGTCGCGTCGCTCACGCCGAAGCCGGGAAACTCCAGGGCGAGGCAGCGGAACCGCCGCGCCAGCACGGGAAGGTTGTGACGGTAGTTGCGCCAGCCGGTGACCCCTGGTCCCGAGCCGTGCAGCAGCAACAGGGGTGGTCCTTCGCCCGCCTCGTGGTAGCGCAGAGTGCCCTCTTCTGTGTCCAGCTCGCGCAGGGTGTCCTCTGCGGTAAGTGTCATGGCTGTGCCCTCCGGTCGACAGGTGACAGCCAGGTTTCCGTGCCCCGGTCCGTCGGCGTGCCGACGGCTCCCGATCAGTGGGACGGGACCGGGCCCCGGGCGCGCCCGGCTGATTACCGTCGCCCGAGGGGGCGGGACTCGGGGGCCCGCACCGACCGGCACTTGACCACTGTGATGGGAGATACGAATGGGCGTTCGCTCGCTCGGATATCTGCGGCTGGAATCCACCGGCATCGAGAAATGGAAACAGTTCGGCGGTGACTTCCTGGGGCTGATGCCCGTGGAGGGCCCGTCTCCCGAGTCGCTGTACTTCCGGCTGGACGGCCATCCGGCCCGCATCGCGGTCTCCCCGGGTGCGCAGGACAGGATGACATCGCTCGGCTTCGAGGTCCTCGACGAGAGGGAACTGGCGTCCCTGGTCACGGATGTCGAGAAGGCCGGCATCAAGGTGACCGCCGGCACCGAGGCCGAGTCCCAGGAGCGCCGGGTCACCGGATTCGTCCACTTCAGCGACCCGGGTGGCAACACGGTCGAGCTGTTCTACGGACCCATTCTCGACCATGTGCCCGTCAGCACACCGCTGGTGTCGAAGTTCGTCACCGGTGACATGGGCTTCGGCCACGTCATCATCTCGGCCGAGGACGCGCGGGCGACGTTCGACTTCTACGTGAACGTCCTCGGCTTCATCGAGCGCAACACGATGCGGTCGCCGGCCGGCACGACCTGGTTCCTCGGCTGCAACCCCCGGCACCACACCCTGGGCATCACGCCGATGCCCGGTCCGGGGCGCCTGCTGCACTTCATGGTCGAGGGGGCGACTCTGGACGACGTGGGGCTCGCCCTCGACCGGGCGGCGAAGTACGAGATCCCGATGATGCACTCGCTCGGCAAGCACACCAACGACCACATGGTGTCCTTCTACGTGTGGTCGCCGGAGAACTACGCCGTCGAGTTCGGCTGGAACGGGCTGCAGGTCCCTGAGCCCGTGCCCGTCTACGAGATCACCGACGGCGCCTTCTGGGGCCACACGTTCACTCCGCCGCCCCAGCCGCCGAGCTGAACCGACGGCCACCGGCCTGGGCAGGCCGGTGGCCTTTCTCGTTGCCCGGTGGAGCGTTCGAGCGGTCGGTGGGCCGCTCAGTGGAGGGTGATCGCCCGCTCCGGGCAGGCCCGTTCGCCGTCCCGGGCGGCCTCCTCCAGGTCTTTCGGCACCTCACCCTCGATGACCAGTGCATAGCCGTCGTCGTCGAGCCGGAAGAGTTCCGGGGCAGCCGCCGCGCACCGGGCGTGCCCGGAACACGCTGTCGTGTCAACGGTGATCTTCATCGAACCGCTCCGTTCTCGTGGTTGACGGGTCGCCGAGGCGCATCGGCCCGTCGTGCGCCGCGGCCAGCAGCGTCGTCAGGTCGGCTCCGGCTTCGGCCGCGACGGCACGGCAGGCCGCCACGTCCTTGCGCAGGTACGGCGTGACGGTGGCGGTGAAGGGCTCGGCCCCGCCGCGGGCGGTGATGTACCGGCCCGCCGTCGAACCTCCGCTGCCGGCCGCGAGGGCTTCCAGCAGAGCGCTGTCCTCGACGCCGAGCACCCTGCCCGCTTCCAGTGTGCGCAGGGTCAGTTGGGAGATCGCGGCGAACAGCAGGTTGTTGAGCAGCTTCACGTGCAGGGCGGAACCGCGCCCGCCCGTCGTGAGCACGGGACGGGCGTACGCGCCGACGACCTGACGGGCCGGCGCGAGATGCCCGGGATCGCCTCCCAGGTAGACCACCAGACGGCCGGCGCGCACCGCGTCGGGCGTACCGCTGAACGACGCGTCCACGATCGCGGCCCTGCCCCCCGCCGCGTAGGTGTCCAGCCGGTCGAGCGTGCCGGGTAGCCCGGTGGTGTGCGACACGAGCACTGTGCGCGCGTCCATGGCCTCGACGATCTCGGGCAGCACGTCGAGCATCTGCGCGTCGCTGTAGAGGCAACTGACCACGACGTCGGAGGCGGCCACGTCGGCTGCCTCGTCCACCGGCTGCGCCCCCGCGGCCGAGAGCCGGCCACGGACCTCCGGCCGTCGCGCGTACAGGCGGACCCGGTGACCGGCCGCGAGCAGTCGCTCGACCATGGGCTCACCGATTTGACCGGCGCCGAGAAATCCGACCGTCAGCGTACCCAACTTCCCTCCCGGGTCTCGGATTCGACGGATGTGTGGCCTTCACCGGATGCGTGGCCTTCGACGGGTGCGTCACTGCCGTGGCTACGGTTTGTTCGTCGATCCGGCGTCCACGGTGAACTGGAGCCCCGTGACGTACCGCGCCTCGTCCGAGGCCAGGAACAGCACAGCGTTCGAGACGTCCCGCGGTTCGACGTACGGCGCGAGGGGGTTCATCGCGGCGAGCGCGAACAGCGGTTCCTGTGCGGCGAGTTCCTCGACCGGCACGCCGACGGTGATGCCGGTGTCGCTGACCCCGGTGGGGTGGACGGTGTTCACCCGGATCCGGTGCGGGGCGAGTTCGTTGGAGAGGGCCTTCATCAGCCCGACCACCCCGTGTTTGCTCGCCACGTAGTGGGCGTACGGCACATGGCCCCGGATGCCGGCGGCGGAGCTGGTGATGATGACGGAGCCGCCCTCCCCTGCCTCGATGAGATGGGGGATCGCGGCCCGTGCGGTGTTCCAGGCGCCCTTGAGGTTGACGTCCACGACGACGTCCCAGGCTTCCTCGGACAGCTCCCAGGCGGGTCCGATGCTCATGACGCCTGCGTTGGCCACGACGATGTCGAGCCGGCCGAACTCGGTCGTCGCCGCGTCGACGGCGGCCCGTACCTCGGTGACCGAGCGGACGTCGGCCTGTACGGCGAGGCACCGACGGCCCGTGGCCCTGACCGACTCGGCGGTCTCCTCGAGCTGTTCCTTGGTCGCCAGCGAGTACGGCAGCTCGTCGCTGATGTCGTGGCAGACGTCGGTGACGACGATGTCCGCGCCCTCCTCCGCCAGCCGTACGGCGTGGGAGCGGCCCTGACCCCTCGCCGCTCCCGTGATGAGTGCGACCTTGCCTTCTGTACGTCCCATGCGCACCTCAGTTCCTCGTGTTGTCGGTCAGTGCGTCGGCGGCCTCGCGCAGGGCGCTCAGCCGCGTTTCGATGAGTTCCCGCTCGGCCTGGCCGGGGTCGGGGTGCGCGTCGGAGCCGGAGTCCGCGTCGAAGCCGGAATCGGAGCCGAGGTCGCCCAGTTCGGCCAGGTGGGCCTCGGTGGCGGCGATCTCCTCCCGGAGCCTGCCGTACGCCTCTTCGCGGGTCAGCAGGTCCAGGTCGGTCCAGTCGGACCGCTCGGGCTCGGGGCGCCCGCTCACGCGGGAAGGTTGTAGAGACGGCGGGTGTTCAGCTCCACGATCTTGTGGACCTCGTCGTCCGGCACGTCGGCCAGCACCTCGGCCGCGTATGCGCGGCTCTTGGGCCAGTACGAGTCGGAGTGCGGGTAGTCGCACTCCCAGGTGATCTTGTCGACGCCGATGTGGTGCCGTACCTCCACACCGAAGCGGTCGTCGATGAAGCAGCCGTGGAAGTGCTTGTGGAACAGCTCCGAGGGCCGCACGCGCTGGTTGACGTTCTGGTAGAAGCGGTGCCGCTCCCAGGTGCCGTCGCTGCGCTCGAGGAGGTACGGGATCCAGCCGATCCCGCCCTCGGACAGCCCGATCTTCAGCTCGGGGTGTCTGTGCAGCACCGGGGAGAACAACAGGTCCGCGGTGGCGTACATCGAGTTGCAGCCGAACAGGGCGATCGTCACCGCGAACGGTGCCTCCGGGGCGGTTTTCGGCGCGGCGCCCGAGGTGCCGAAGTGCAGGCACATCGGCATGCCGGTCTCCTCGGCCGCCGAGAAGACCGGGTCCCAGTGGTCGGTGTGGAAGGACGGCAGCCCGAGCGGCGCCGGGTTCTCCGGGAAGGAGATCGCCTTCGCGCCCTTGGCCGCGGTCCGCCGGATCTCGGCCACGCAGGCCTGGACGTCCCACAGCGGAAGGATGACCAGCGGTATGAGCCGGCCCGGCGCGGTGGCGCACCACTCGTCGAGGACGTAGTCGTTCCACGCCTGCACGCACAGCCGGGCGAGTTCGAGGTCCTGCCCCTCCAGGAACACGGTCCCGGCGAAGCGCGGGAAGGACGGGAAGCACAAGGCCCCCCACACCCCGTCCAGGTCCATGTCACGTATCCGGGCTCCGGGGTCGTAGCAGCCCGGGATCATCTCGTCGTAGCGCGTCGGTTCGAGACCGAACTCCTCGGGCTTCTTGCCCGCCACGGCGTTCAGCCCGAGGTAGGGATAGATGCGGCCCTCGTACGTCCACACCTCGGCCGGCGCCTCACCTTCTCCTCGCGCCCGCTCGATGATCCGCGGCCCCGCCTCCCGGTACTTGGCCGGCAGCCGGTCCGACCACAGCCGGGGCGGCTCGATCAGATGGTCGTCGGTCGACAGCAACTTCATCCAGGGTTGCAACGGCATCGTGGTGCTCCCTCGAACGCAAGCGGTACAAAGCCACGGACCAGCGCGGCACCGGCCCGGGAACGTTACACCCGGTCACCTATTGCGTGCACTGTATGGGTCCCGCTGAGTGGGAGCCTGCCCCTCGATTACCATTCGAACCTGCAAGGCTACTAGCGGAACTCTAATTGAGGTCACTCTTTTGCGACGGAAGGAGACCCTCGATGGGTCGAGTGGACAACAAGGCCGTCTTCATCACGGGTGCCGCGCGGGGACAGGGGCGGGCGCAGGCCCTGCGACTCGCCGCCGAGGGAGCCGACATCATCGCGGTCGACCTCTGCGAGGACATCGCCACCAACGGCTACCCGCTGGCCACCCGGGACGACCTCGACGAGACCGTGCGCCAGGTCGAGGAGCTGGGGCGCCGGATCGTGGCCCGCAGGGCCGACGTACGGGACCCGGCGGCGCTCAGGGCGGCCGTGGCCGACGGGGTCGCGGAACTCGGACGGCTCGACGCCGTGGTCGCCCAGGCCGGTATCTGCCCACTGGGACCCGGACAGGGCCCGCAAGCCTTCCTCGACGCCGTCACCGTCGACTTCAACGGCGTCGTCCACGCTGTCGACGCGGCCTTCCCCCATCTGCCCGACGGTGCCTCGATCGTCGCGACCGGATCCATCGCCGGGCTGATCCCGGCGACCACGGACAACCCGGCCAACGGGCCCGGTGGACTGGGCTATTCGTTCGCCAAGCGACAGGTGGCCGCCTTCGTCCACGACCTCGCCACGGTCCTCGCCTCCCGGCGGATCCGCGTGAACGCGCTGCACCCCACGAACGTCAACACCGACATGCTCAACAGCGACGTCATGTACCGGTCGTTCCGGCCCGACCTCGACAACCCGAACCGTGAGGACGCCCTGCCGTCGTTCCCGGCGACGACCGGCTTCGGCATTCCCTATGTCGAACCCGAGGACATCGCGGACACCGTACTCTTCCTCGTCTCGGACGAGTCCAGGTACGTCACTGGTATGCAGATGCGCGTGGACGCCGCCGGATACGTCAAGCGGCGCCCCCAGCTGCCCACATTCTGAGGGCGGCCGGGCTCACCCGTCCACCAGATCCAGGACGACCTTCCCGGTGGTGCGGCGCTCGGCCACGTCGGTCAGCGCGTCGGCGACGCCGGCCAGGGGATGGACCCGGGAGACCAGCGGACGCATCCCCTCGCGCACCATTCGGGCGAGGGCGCGGTCCGCGGCGGCGACCGCGTCCGGCGCGTACCGGCGCACCGTACGGATCTCGAAGCCCCGCACGACCAGGTCCTTGAGGAGGACCAGGTTCAGCGGGATCCGCGGGATCTCTCCGTCGGCGTAGCCGACCGTGACGAACCTGCCGCCCCGCCGCAGTCCGCGCAGGGCGGCCTCCGCGTACCGCCCGCCCACCGGGTCGATCACCAGGTGGGCGCCCTCGCCCCCGGCCAGTTCACGGATGCGGAGCTTGAGATCCTCCCGGACATAGTCGACGCCGACGGCGGCGCCGAGCTTGCGGGCCACCGCGAGCCGCTCCGCACCGGACGCGGCCGCGACCACGCGCATGCCGAGCCGGGTCGCGATGTCGACCGCCGCCGAACCGACGCCGCCGGCCGCTCCGAGCACGGCCACCCACTCCCCCGCCGTGCCCTGCCCGACGGTGACCAGGGAGTGGTAGGCGGTCGCGTACGTCACGTGGAAGGCGGCGGCATGGACCATGTCGAGGCCGTCGGGGATCTGGCGCAGGCTCGCGGCGGGTACGACGACCTGCTCGGCGAAGGCGCCGGTGAGGACCGCCCCGGCCACGGGGGATCCGACCGGGGGCCCTGTCACGCCGGGTCCCAGAGCGGCGACGACGCCGGCGAACTCGCTGCCCGGCGTGAACGGCAGGGGCGCCGGCACCTGGTAGCGGTTGGCCGTGATCAGCACGTCCGGGAAGTTGACGGCAGCCGCGTGCACCCGGACGACCACCTCCCCCGGACCCGGCTGCAGGTCGTCGAGTTCGACGACGGTGAGGTCCGCGGGCGGCCCGTACTGCGTACAGCGTGCTGCTCTCATCGCGTCCTCTCCGCGGTCGGCATCGCCGGGTCCCGGGGCAGGCCCAGCACCTGCTCGGCGATGGTGTTGCGCTGGATCTCGGCCGTGCCCGCCCCGATGGTCGAGGCCCGGGTGCGCAGGAATCCCCAGACCCAGCGCCCCCCTTGGACGGCGTGCGGGTCTCCGCGGCCGAGGATTCCGTACGAGCCCAGCAGGTCCACGGCGAACTCGTGCAGGTCCTGCTCGAACGTCACGATGAACAGCCTCGACGTCGACGACGCCGGTCCGGGCTCGCCCTTGGCCATGATGTCGGCGATGGTGCGCATCCCGGTGAAGCGCATGATCGACACCCGTATCTCGAAGTCCGCGAGCCGGTCGCGCACCAGCGGATCCGCTGTCGCCCCGCGCTCACGCGCCAGCTCGATCAGCTCGTCCAGCACGCGCCGGTACAGCGCGGCCTGGTTCATCGCACCGGCCGCGCGCTCATGGCCGAGGCTCGTGCGCACCAGCGGCCAGCCGCCGTTCTCCTCGCCGATCCGGTGGGCGGCCGGGACGCGGACGTCGTTGAAGAAGATCTCGCAGAAGTGGGCGTCCCCGGTGAGGTCGCGCAGCGGCCGTACGGTGATCCCCGGGGCGTGTGCGTCGACGAGGAGGTAGCTGATCCCCTCCTGGCGCGTGCCGGGCGGGCCGGTGCGGACCAGGGTGAAGAACACGTCGGCGATGTCGGCCGCGCTGTTCCAGACCTTCTGCCCGTTGACGACGTACTCGGCGGCGGGATCGTCGGGACCGCCGCCCTCGCGCCGTGCGGTCGTGCGCAGCGCGGGCAGGTCCGACCCGGCCTCCGGTTCGGAGTAGCCCTGCGCCCACACCGTGTCGCCGCGCAGCATCGGCCGCAGGAAGCGCTCCTTCTGCTCCGCCGTGCCGTACTTGATGAGAGTGGGAGCCGCGATGCCGAGTCCGGTGCCCAGCGGTCCCGGGACCCTGGCGCGGGCGTACTCCTCCTGATAGATCACCTGGCGGGCGAAGCTCAGGTCCATGCCGCCGTACTCGCGCGGCCAGCTCGGCCCGGCGTGACCGGCGTCGTACAGCATGGCCAGCCACCTCTTCTGCCACGCGAGGCGCTCGGCGGGGTCCTTGGGGCGACGGCCGGGGTGGTGCTCCGTGAGGAACACGCGCAGGCGGACGCGGTACTCCTCATCGGTCTCCGTCCGGTCCTCGTGACGTTCCCGCACGGCCGACGTCGTCTCCCCACCTCCCCCGCTCACCGCGGAGCCATACGGATGGCGCCGTCGAGGCGGACGGTCTGGCCGTTGAGGTAGGGGTTCTCCAGCATCTCCACGGCCAGGCGTGCGAAGTCGTCGGAGTCGCCCAGGCGCTTGGGGTGCGGCACGGCGGCGGCGAGGCCCTCGCGGATGTCCTCACGGAGGCGGCCGAGCATGGGGGTGTCCATGACGCCGGGGGCGATGGTGTTCACCCTGATCTGCCAACTGGCCAGATCGCGGGCGGCGACCAGAGTCATACCGTGCACCCCGGCCTTGGCCGCGGTGTAGGAGGTCTGGCCTATCTGGCCGTCGAACGCGGCCACCGAGGCGGTGAGGACGACGGCACCGCGGTCGCCGTCGACGGCCTCGTTCTCCGCGAGGCGGGCGGCGGCCAGCCGCAGCACGTTGTACGTGCCGACGAGGTTGACCCGTACGACCTCGGCGAACGTGGCGAGTTCGCCGGGTGTGCGGTCGCGGTCGATGATCCGGGTGCGGTCGCCGCCGCGGCCCGCGCAGTGCACGACGAAGCGCAGGGGGCCGTTCTCCCGGGCGGCGTCGAGGGCTTCGGTGACCCCTGCCTCGTCGGTGACGTCCGCGCGGACGAAACGCGCGGCCCCGCCGAGATCGGCGACGGCCTTGACGCCCTGCTCCTCGGAGATGTCGGCGAGGACCACGCGGCCGCCGCGGCCGATGATCCGGCGTGCGGTGGCCAGACCGAGCCCGGAGGCGCCGCCGGTGACCAGTGCCGAAGAACCGTCGATGTGCATGAACACACTCCTCACAGACCGAGGGACTTGCTGATGATGGTCTTCATGACCTCGCTGGTGCCGCCGTAGATGCGCGTCACGCGAGCGTCCACGTAGAGCCGGGCGATCGGGGATTCGAGGATGTAGCCGTAGCCGCCGTGCAGCTGGAGGCAGCGGTCCACCACCCGGCCCTGTGTCTCGGTGCAGAACAGCTTGGTCCTGGCCGCGTCCACGGAACTGAGTTCGCCCGCGACGTGCGCGGTGAGAGCCGCGTCGAGGAGACACTGTGCCGCCTCCGACTCGGTGGACATGGAAGCGAGTTCGAACTTGGTGTTCTGGAAGTGGGAGAGCGGTTCGCCGAACACCACACGCTCGCGGACGCAGGAGACGGTCAGGTCGATCGCGGCACGCGTCTGGGCGACCGCTCCGACCGCGATGGCAAGGCGCTCCTGGGCGAGGTTGCGGCCGAGGTGGGAGAAGGCCGCGCCCTCCTCGCCGAGGAGGTTGGCGGCCGGGACCCGGACGTCGGCGAAGGAGAGTTCCACCGTGTCCTGGACGGGCAGTCCGATCTTCTCCAGCTTCCGCCCGACCGTGAATCCGGGCATGCCCTTCTCCACCACGAGCAGGGACAGCCCGGCCCGCCTGTCGTCGGGATCGGTGCCGGTCCGGGCCACGACGACGACCAGTTCGGCGTGGTGTCCGCCGGTGATGAAGGTCTTGGCCCCGTTGAGCACGTAGTGGTCGCCGTCACGGACGGCACGCGTCGTGACACCGGCCAGGTCGGACCCCGCGCCGGGCTCGCTCATCGCGATCGCCGTGTACAGCTCGCCCGTGGCCAGGCCGGGGAACCAGCGGGCCCGCTGCTCGGCGTTCGCCAGCCCGGTGAAGTACGGGACGACGACGTCGAGGTGGGTACGCAGGCCGCCCAGAGTCACGATCGCACGGGCGCACTCCTCCTGGATGACGACGTTGAAGCGGTAGTCGTCCTGGCCGCCCCCGCCGTACTCCTCGGGTATCGCCGTGCCGATGATGCCCAGCTTGCCCATCGCGGTGAACAGTTCGCGGGGGACCAGGCCGGCGCTCCGCCAGTCCTCGTACGCCGGAGCGACCTCGCGGGCGATGAAGTCGCGGACCAGGAGGCGGAAGTCCTCATGGTCCTGCCCGAACAGCGACCGGCGCATCGGATCTCCTTCAGCTCGACCTAATTGAGTGTACGTAATTATCTCGCACTGACACAGCAGAACACCCCATGCGCCGGAAAATCGCATGGGGTGCCCTGAAAAAGTATCCCTAAATCAGTGCCACCAGGGGATAAGGGCGTCCAGGTGACGCCGCATGCGATGCCGCGCGAGCCCGGCGTCCCCTTCCAGGATCGCGTCGAGGACACGCTGGTGGACGTGCTGGACCTCTTCGGCCGCGGTGTCACCCGGCAGCGGCTGGTCGTGACCGGCCGCGTGCCGGCGGAACAGTTCTGTGATGATGGAGAGGAACAGTGACAGCACGGGGTTGTGGGCCAGTTCGGCCAGTTCGGAGTGGAACAGGTCGGCCTTGCGCGGGTCTTCGGCGGGGCCCTCCGTGGTCCACCGCACGGCCCTGGCCAGACGTTCGGCCACCTGGGCGTCGCCCTCGGCCTGTTGAGCGGTGACCCGGGCGACGACGCCGAGTTCGATGGCGTTGCGGACGATCCGCAGATCGTCGGCCGCGACACCCTGGTACTCCAGGAAGAGCGCCATCGTGTCGATGCTGGCCTGCGGTTCGGGTGCGGCGACGACCAGTCCGCCGCCCGGCCCGCGGCGCATCCGGGCCACCGAGTGGTACTCGAGAAGCCGGACGGCCTCACGCAGGACGGCACGGCTGATGCCGTAGCGGGCAAGCAGATCGGTCTCCGAGCCGAGCACCTGTCCGACCTGCCAGCCGCGTGCGGCGATGTCGTCGTGGATGCGGGCGGCCACCACTTCGGCGAGCTTGGCTCCCGGGCCCTCGACCCGCTGGGGTTCGACCACGCCGCCCGCGATCCGCGGTCCACGTCGCACCCGGTGCTTCTCGATCCAGGCGGCCACCGACTCCAGGTGTGCCGTCAGCGCGGTCTGCGCACGCGCCCCGTCACCGGCGATCACGGCGTCGACGACCGCGCGGTGCGCCTGGTGCGAGGTCTCCTTCGCCCTCAGCATCTCCGCCCTGGAGAGCCGCCGGGAAGTATGCGCGTACCGCGCGGTGAGGCGGGTGAGCACGTCGATGAACAGGTGCAGCGCCGGGTTTCCCGACAGCTGACCGAGCATCGGATGCAGCGGGTCCTGGGAGTGGACCCCGGGCTCGTCCCAGTGGGCGCGTTCCTCGTCGACGGTGGTGCGGAGAGCGCCGATGCCGTCCTCGGTGATCCGGTCTGCGGCCAGTCCGGCGGCGATCGGCTCCAGCAGGAGGCGGGCATGGAGCAGGTCGGCGACGCTGGTGCCGACATACTCCAGGTAGATCACCATGGCCCGGGTCGCCGGACCGGCGTCGGGCGCCGACACGAACAGACCGCCGTTCGGCCCGCGTCGCATCCTGGCGACCTGGTGATGCTCGACCAGCCGCACGGCCTCGCGGAGTACCGCGCGGCTCACTCCGAAGCGCTCCCGCAGATCGACTTCGGATCCCAGTGACTCCCCGACGGGCCAGCCCCTGCGGATCACGTCGGCCTCGACACGCTGGGCGATCTGCGAGGCCAGAGTGCCGACCCGTGCGTCGGTCCCGCCCACGTCGGAGTCGGGCTCCGGCTCACTGTCGGCGGGGTCGAGGCCGGCGGCGGTCGCCATGGGGCAACTCCTCAGACGGGGGACTTCGAGACCTCAGTCTAGTTGCCCCGAAGGCCGTCGATGTGCGCCTCGAAAGTGCACTCTTTCATCCGGCAGCGGTATGAAGCCCATGGACGCCCTCTGGCCCGCTCGCCGATCCGGCCATTAAAGTGACCTCATCCAAGCATCGGAACTCCGACCGCTGGTCTTTGACGGCCGCCGGCCGATGACCGATGACTGACTCCGACGACGAGGAGCGGACAGCGATGCGGCTGGAGTCGACTCCGGAACTCGAAGCGTTCCGGAGCAAAGTACGGGCCTTCGTCGCGGAGCACGCTCCCGGCGTCAAACGGCACGCGGGCGTACGCGCACCCGACCCCGGTCTCATGCCGGCGATCCGCGAGTGGACCGCGAGGCTGTACGAGGCGGGATTTCTCGGCATCGACTGGCCGGCCGAGTACGGCGGTCGGCCCGACGCGCATCCGCTCGAACCGTTCGTCGTGGCCGAGGAGATCGCCCGGGCCCGCACCTGGCCGCCGGTCGGGGCGGCCTCCCTCGCGTCGGCCGCTCTCATCGAGTTCGGCACCGACGAGCAGCGGGCCCGCTTCCTCCCCCGTGTCCGCGCCTGCGACGACGTGTGGTGCCAGCTGTTCAGCGAGCCGGAAGCGGGCAGTGACCTGGCATCGCTGCGGACCCGGGCGCGCCGCGAGGGCGAGGGCGACGACGCGGTGTTCGTCGTGGACGGTCAGAAGGTGTGGACCACCAACGGGCAGCACGCCGACATGGGTTACCTGCTGGCGCGCACCGACCCCCAGGCTCCCCGGCACAAGGGCATCACGGCGTTCGCGCTGGACATGCGCAGCCCGGGGGTGGACATCCGGCCGCTGCGTGAGATCACCGGGACCACCGACTTCAACGAGGTCTTCCTCGACGGTGTACGGATCCCGGCCGCACAGGTGATCGGCGAGGTGAACGACGGCTGGCGGGTCGCGATGAGCAGCCTCGGCCATGAGCGTTCCGGTGTGGCTGCGCGCGGGGTCGAGCTGTTCGCCGTACTGGACGGCCTGCTGCGGCTCGCCCAAGAGACGGAGGTCGGCGGCAGGCCGGCGCTCGACGACTCCGCCACCCGTCAGGCGATCGGCGCCCTGGCCACGCGGGTCCAGGTCAACGCGGCAATGATCGGCCTCTCCCAGTCGCGGATGCTGGCCGGCACGGAACAGCCCGCCGACGCGCTTCTGGGCAAGATCTTCTTCAGCGAACTCAACCACGACCTCGTCGAGTTCGGCCTGAGGCTGCAGGGCACCGAAGGGCTGCTCACCGAAGGCGACCCGGCCGCGGTCACCGACGGCTGGTGGCAGGACGCGCACCTGTACTCGCGTGCCTACACCATCGCGGGCGGGGCGAACGAGATCCTGCGGACGCAGATCGCGGAGCGGGGGCTCGGGCTGCCGCGCGAGCCCCGGCGATAGCGCCGGGGCGGCGCGCCGCGTCGCGGCGGAGGCGGCGCACGGTTGCTGCGCCTTCCGCGGACGTACGACTGCCGCGCCTTCCACACGCGTACGGTTACCACGCCCTCCGCAGCAGCATCGCCCCGGACGGCACCCCGCCGCCGGCCGTGACCACCGCGACCCGCGCGTTCCGCACCTGCCGTCCGTGCGCCTCTTCGCGCAGTTGCAGCATGGCCTCGCGGACGAATCCGTAGCCGTGCAGCCGGCCGGCGGACAGCTGCCCTCCGTGCGGGTTGAGGGGCAGCTCGCCGTCCAGGGCGATCGTCCTGCCGCCGGCGACGAAGTCGGTGGCCTCCCCCGGCCCGCAGAAGCCGAGGCCCTCCATCCAGGACAGGGCGTTGAAGGTGAACCCGTCGTAGAGCAGGGCTACGTCGACGTCGGCGGGCGTGAGATCGGTGCGGGTCCACACGTGTGCGGACGGGCCTTGCGACTGGGGCACATGGGTCAGCGTGTCCTGGTCCCAGCTGAGCCGTTCGAGGATCGCCGTGCCGACGGCCTCCACCAGGACGGGCGGCCGGGGGCGGTCGTAGGCGGTCTCGACGGCCGAGACGATGACGGCCACCGCGCCGTCGCAGGGCACGTCGCAGTCGTAGAGTCCGAACGGCGTGGTGACCATGCGGGCGTCGTAGTAGTCGTCGGGGGTCAGCGGGTCGCGGTAGAGCGCCTCGGGGTTGCGGGCCGCGCCCGCCCGCGCGGTGACGGCGATGGCGGCCAGCGCCTCGCGGCCCACGCCGTAGCGGTGCATGTAGTGCGAGGCGTTGCAGCCGATCCACTGTGCGGCCGACACGGCACCGAAGGGGGTGCGCCACTCGAACATACCGGTGGCACGGCCTCCCGCGGGGAGCCACTGTCCGGAGCGGACCAGCGCGGCGTGGGACGACTCCCAGACCGTGCGGAAGCACAGCACATGGCGGCACAGCCCGGAGGCGACCGCGAGCATGGCGGCGGTGATCGAACCGATCTGGCCGGGAACCTCACGGGCACCGTTGACCCAGGTGGGCCGTAGTTGCAGCGCCTCGGTCAGTGCGGTGGTCCCGCCCTCGCTGAAGCCGTCCGGGCTCGGCCCCGGGTAGGTGGACAGCCCGTCGATCTCGTCCAGGTCCAGGCCCGCGTCCGCCACCGCGGCCAGACAGGCGTCGACGGTGAGCGACAGGGGGTCGACCATGAGCCGCCTGCCCACCTGCGACTGTCCTACGCCGGTGAGCGCCACCCGGTCCTCGTACTTCCGGGGGGAGGCCATCGGCCGCAGGGCGTTGCGGACCTCACGGGGTTCGGGCAACGGGCCCGGGGTCGTGGCATCGGGATCCGGCTCGAACAGCGGGAGGTACACCTCGGCGTCCGCGTCGGGCCGCGCGAAGCGCACCCGGACCCGCATACCGATGTGCACCCGGTCCGGCTCGCAGCCGACGATGTTGGTCGTCAGACGGGCCCGGTCGTCCTCGGCGAGCGCGACCACCGCCACGACGTACGGCGGCGGAAAGGACGGCAGCCAGGTCTGGTGGGTGACGGTGAATCCGACCACCACCGCGCTTCCCGAGACGGGTTCGAGCTTCAGCGCCGGCCCGCGGCACGACGGGCAACGGGGCAGCGGCGGGTGGCAGTACCGCCCGCAGTCGCCGCAGTGCGTGATCCGCAGCACGCCGTCGGCCCCGGAGCGCCAGAACTCGGCGCTGGCCAAGGTCGGTTGGGGCAGAGGTGGCTGGGGCACGGCCGGCGGAGGCGGGGTCAGGTCCATGGCGTACGTTCCTCAGCCCACGAGCTCTATGACAGTCGCGTTCGCCGTGCCGCCGCCCTCGCACATGGTCTGCAGACCGTAGCGGAGGTCGCGGCGCCGCATCTGCGCGAGCAGTCGGGTCAGCAGGATCGCTCCGGAGCCGCCGAGCGGATGGCCGACCGCGATGGCGCCGCCCAGCGGGTTCAGCCGCTCGGGGTCGGCGCCGGTCTCCGCCAGCCATGCCAACGGAACGGGCGCGAACGCCTCGTTGACCTCGAACACGCCGATGTCGTCGACGGAGAGCCCGGCCCGGCGCAGGACCTTCGCGGTCGCCGGGATCGGGCCGGTGAGCATCATGACCGGGTCCGCGCCGCTCACCGCGCCGCTGTGGTAGCGCGCGAGAGGGGTCAAACCCAGTTCGCGGGCGCGTTCCGGGGTGGTGATGAGCAGGGCGGCCGCGCCGTCCGAGATCTGGGAGGAGTTCCCGGCGTGGATCACGCCGTCCTCCTTGAACGACGGCTTGAGACCGGCCAGCGTCCCGGCCGACGTGCCCCGCCTCAGCCCCTCGTCGACGGCGAACTTCGTGCCGTAGGCCTCGACCGGCACGATGTGGTCCTCGAAGACGCCGTCGTCGATGGCGGTGGCGGCCTTGGCATGCGAGGCGGACGCGAACTCGTCCAGTTGATGTCGGCTCAGTCCCCAGCGTCGCGCGATGAGTTCGGCGCCGAGACCCTGGCTGAACTCGATGCCGTCGTAGCGTTCGAGGACAGCGGGACCGTACGGCATGCCCGTGACCCGGTGCGAGCCGAGCGGGACCCTGCTCATCGTCTCCACGCCACCGGCGACAACGAGGTCGTACTGGCCCGCCATGACTGCGTGCGCGGCGGAGTCCACCGCCTGCTGGCTGGATCCGCACGCCCGGTTGATCGTCACCCCGGGCACGTGTTCGGGCCAGCCGGCGGCGAGTACGGCGAACCGGCCGATGTTGCTCGACTGGTCGCCGATCTGGGTCACGCACCCCCACATCACGTCGTCCACGGTCGCGGGGTCCACGCCGGTGCGCTCCACCAGTGCGGTGAGCACCCGGGCCGACAGATCCGCCGCGTGCACCGTGGACAGCGAGCCGTTCCGCTTGCCGATGGGGGTGCGTACGGCGTCGACGATGACGGCGTCCCTCATGAACGGATCCTTTCGTTCGGGTTGTCGCTCTGGACAGCCGGGCCGGGGTCCCGCACGGCCGGACCGTTGCTCCGCAAGGCCGGATCAGCGTCGTCCAAGGCCGCTTGCAGGCTCTGTACGGCGGCGCCGCTGTCGACCAGGTCGTCGATGCCGCCCACCTCCCAGTCCCGGAACACGGCGCGGGTGTCGGCGCCGACGGCGGGTGCGGTGGTGCCTGCGTTCGACGGCGTGGCCGAGAAGCGGGGGGCGGCGGCGGGCCGTACGACGCCGTCCCGAGTGACCAGGCTGCCGCGAGCGGCCACATGCGGGTGGGCGGCCGCCTCAGTGAGGCTCAGGACGGGCGCGACACAGGCGTCGGTCCCCTCGAACAGCGCCGCCCACTCGTCCCGGGTGCGCTCCGCGAACCTGTTCGTGAGGCGGCGGCGCAGTTCCGGCCAGGTGGACCGGTCGTGCTGCAGGTCCGGGTCGGCGTCGAGACCGAGCAGCTCGACCAGCCGCCGGTAGAACTTCGGCTCCAACGCGCCCACCGCCACATGCCCGCCGTCCCGGGTCCCGTACACGGCGTAGAAGGGCCATCCGCCGTCGAACCGGTTGACGCCCCGTTCGTCGGTCCACTCGCCGCGCCCGAGCTTGGCAAAGGTGCTGGCGAGCAGATGGGCGGTCCCGTCGACGATGGCCGCGTCGACGACCTGTCCCCGGCCCGTACGCCCGGCGGCGTGCAGCGCGGCCAGTACGCCGATGACGAGGTAGCAGCCACCGCCCCCGAAGTCGCCCACGAGGTTGAGCGGGATCCGCGGCGGACCGCCCGCCTCCCCGATCGCGCCGAGCGCACCGGTGAGGGCGATGTAGGTGAGGTCGTGCCCGGCCGCCGCGGCGAGGGGGCCGTCCTGGCCCCAGCCGGTCATCCGGCCGTACACCAGGCGGGGGTTGCGGGCCAGGCAGGCGTGCGGGCCGACGCCCAGCCGCTCGGTGACACCTGGGCGGAATCCCTCGATCAGCACGTCGGCGCGCTCGACGAGGTCGAGGAGGGCGGCGGGCGCGGACGGGTGTTTCAGGTCCAGCACCACCGATCGCTTGCCCCGGTTGAGTACGTCGGCCGGTCCGCCCGCGCCCGGTTCGTCCGCGCGTCCGGGCCGGTCCACGCGGACGACTTCGGCCCCCAGGTCGGCGAGGAACATACCGGCGAACGGTCCGGGGCCGATCCCGCCGAGTTCGACCACCCGGCAGCCTGCCAGCGGGCCTGCCGCCGTCATCGTCCCTTCCACACCGGCGGCCGCTTCTCGGCGAACGCCGCGGCCCCCTCCCGCGCGTCCTGCGAGGCGAACACCGGCGCGGAGATCTCGACCTGCCTGGCCCACCCCTCCTCCAGCGTCCAGTCGGCGGTGGCGCGGGCGATCTGCTTGGTGGCCGCGACGGCGAGCGGCCCGTTCGCCGCGATCGTCCCGGCGAGTTCCAGAGCGCCGTCCAACGCGCCTCCCTCCCCGGTGAGCCGGTTGACCAGGCCCACCTCGGCCGCACGTACGGCGTCGATCGGCTCACCGGTGAGGAGCAGTTCCAGCGCGACGGCGAACGGGATCCTGCGCGGCAGATGCAGCGCCGCGCCGGCCCGCGCGACCAGCGACCGCTTGACCTCCGGCACTCCCAGCCGGGCCGTACGGGCCGCGACGACGAGGTCACAGGCCAGCAGCAGTTCGAATCCGCCGGCCAGGGCCCAGCCCTCGACCGCGGCGATGAGCGGCTTGCGGGGCGGGGTCACGCTGATCCCGCACAGTCCGCGGCCCTCGATGGCGGGTGTCTCGCCTTTCAGCCACGCCTTCAGGTCCATCCCGGCGGAGAAGGTACCGCCCGCGCCGGTGAGCACACCGACGCGCAGTCCGCCCGACTCGTCGAGTTCGTCCACGGCGGCGGCCACCCCGGCGGCCACCCGGGCGTCGAGCGCGTTCTTGACCGACGGGCGGTTGATCGTGATGACCTGGACCGCACCGCGGCGCTCCACCAGCACCTCGTCCGACACGTTGCCTCCTTGGGTGTTGCCGGTGTTATCGGCGTTGACGGTGTTGTTCACGCTGACCGGTCACGGCGAACCGGGCCAGTTCGTGGGCGACCATGCCCTCCAGGTCCGAGGCGGGCGGCGCCGGTGGTTCCACGGGGCGGTCGCGGGTCGGCAGGAGCACGACGGCCGTGCCGGGGGTCGTGACCTCGCCCCGCTGGTTCTCGCAGCGCACCTCGACGTGCACCTCGCCGCGCCCGTCCGTCCACCGCTTGTCGACGACCGTGCCGCGCACCCAGGTGGTGTCGCCGAGGTAGTTGAACCTGCGGTGCTCGCAGCGCAGTTGCCACAGCCAGCCGTCGTCGCCCATCCAGTCGGTGAGCAGATGACACAGCCAGGTCTCGCGCATGCCCCCGTAGTCGTAGGGGTTCGGCAGGCCGAGCTCACGGGCCCGCTCGGGCTCCCAGTGCAGGCGCTGAACGGTGTCGGGGATGTTGAGCGGGTTCGGCGGGTAGAGGCCCGGGGCCTTGCGGCGGATCCGCGCGGCGATGCCGAACACGCCGGGCGGGGTGAGCTGCATGCCCCAGCCGAGATGCCAGACGACCACGTCCGTGGTGGTCAGCGGCCCCTTCACCCGCGGCTGCAACTCCTCACCGATCTCGACGTCCTCCCAGTGGCGGGGCTCGGCGCCGCGCCTCGTCTCGGCCGCGTACGCCGCGTCGATCACGTGGAGCTGGTCCGCCGTGTAGGGCTCCTGTACGAGGCGCTCCTTGGCCCGCTCCTTCGAGGTGTGCCGCTCGGCGTTGATCCAGGTGCCCCGCCGCAGGGCGTGCGGTTCACCGTGCCCGTCGGCGTACAGGTAGTCGCGGACGACGTGGGCGGAGCGTCCGCCGAAACTGCTGCGCCTCGGACGCACACCCACCTGGGTCTCCAGCACCCGGCAGCGGTCGCCCAGTCGCAGCGGTCGCCACCACTCGAACTCCATCACCGCCTGGTAGGAGCCCAGCCCAGCGAAGGGGTCGCCCCTCAGCAGCGCCTTCGTCTGCGGGTCGGGCTGCGGGGCGGCGTCCTCCCCCATGGTGTAAAGGAAGGTGGGCGGCGCGAGAAGGGAGCCCCACCTGGTCTTCTTCCCGTACTCCGGATCGCAGTAGAGGGGGTTGTCGTCGCCGTAGCCGAACGCGAAGTGGCGTGTGCCGTCCCGGGTCACCTCGTAGTTGTGCGGCGGGTTGCGCTGGGGGACCGGGATGCCCAGGCGGCGCCGGGAGCGCTCGATCGCCTCGTCGGTCAGTACGCCGAATCCGTCGGAGCCTCCCGTCCCGGTGTTGCCCTCCCGGCCCGTGCCCGTCTCCGTACCGGTGCCCGTCATCGCAGCTCCTCCTGGAACACTCGAACGCTCGGACCGTCAGGCCGTCGTGGGATGCGCGAGCCGGGCGCGCACGATGTCCAGCAGCTCCACCCGGCTCACCTTGCTCGACGGCGTACGCGGCAGTGCGTCGACGACGACGATGTGCGCGGGCACCTCGTACGGCATGAGCTGTCCGCGGCACAGCGCGACGAGTTCGGCGACCGCCGGGGACGGCCGCCCCGGTTCGGTCTCGACCGCCGCCACCGGCACCGCCCCGAGTCGCACGTCCGGCAGCCCGGCCACCGCCGCCTCCCGCACCGCCGGGTGGGTCTCCAGCACCCGCTCGACCGTCTCCGGCTGCACCTTGAAGCCACCGCGGATGATGGCGTCGTCGGCGCGTCCCGCGATCCATACGAAACGGTCGGCGTCGATCCGGGCCCGGTCACTGGTACGCACCCAGGTCCGGCCGCCCTGCGTGCTCTGTTCGGTGCGGACCTCCAGGCGCCCGGTCCGGCCGGGCGGAAGCTCGGTGCCGTCGTCGCCGGTCACCCGCAGTTCGACGCCGGGAAGGGCACGTCCGGCACTGCCCGCCTTCCGCTCCCACCACCTCTCGTGCAGTGGGAGCGTCCAGCCGGCGACCGCGCCGGCGAACTCCGTGGCGCCGTAGGTCATCAGGACCGGGATGCCGTACTTCCGGAAGAACGCGTCGGCGAGCTCCGCCGGGCAGGGCGCCGTACCGGAGGTGACCGCCTGAAGACTCGCCAGCCGCTCCCGGGGTACGTCGGCGTCGAGCACGGCGCGGATCGCCGCGGGCACCAGGCTCGCCGCCCGTAACGCGTGCCGTTCCACGGCGTCGGCCCACGGTTCGACGGCGAATCTCGGGAGCAGGAGCATGCGCCGCCCGGTGGCGAGGCAGCCCAGCGCCCTCCACAGTCCGCCGATGTGCACGAGCGGGGTGGCCACGAGCGACGCCGAACCCGACAGCAGCCTGCCGCCCTTCGGCGTCTGTCCACCGGAGACGAGCGCCTGGTCCAGCTGCTCGTCGCGCAGGTGGACCCGCTTGGGTGGGCCGGTCGTACCGGAGGTGAGCATCTCCACGGCGACACCGGTACGGGCGGCGGGGTCGACGGGTGCCGCGCCGCCGGTGTGGCGTACCGCGCCGTCGGCGTCCAGTCGCAGGGCCGCCCCGTGCGCGGTCACCGCGGCCAGCACCGCCTCGGACGCCGGGGGTTCGGCCCCCAGCACCACGACGGGCGGTGCGCAGCGGGTGACGTCGGCCGCGAGCCGTGCCGCGGGCTGGAGCGGGCTGAGCATCACCAGGCAGCGCCCGGAGGCCAGGACCGCGGCGACCACCGCGACATGCTCGGGCCGGTTCTCCAGTACGACACCGACGCGGGCCCCGGCACCCGGTCCCGCGGTGTCGAGCGCGTGGGTCACGTTCCTCGCGGTCTCCTGCACCTGCCCCCAGGTCCACCAGGCGCCGTCGTGCTCGATCGCCTCGGCGTCGACGGGCGCCTCGGCCAGCAACCGGAACAGTCGGTCGCGAATTCCCACGTGATCAGCCTTTCAGGAGGCCAGGGCGACACACCGCATCACCTAGAGACAGAGTGCACTCTATTGGTCTCAACGTGGGCCGTCGGGCGACATTGACCTTATTTAAGTATACTTAATTAGCAAGATCGCCTGTCAGATCCCGACCAGATCTGCCAGCCGGGCGCGGTGCTCCACCGGACCTCCGAACAACTGCTCACTCGACTTCGCCCGCTTCAGGTACAGGTGCGCGTCGTGCTCCCACGTGTAGCCGATGCCGCCGTGGATCTGGATGTTCTCCTCGGCCGCGTGACTGAAGGCGTCGGAGCAGTAGGCGGCGGCCAGCGCGGCCGGCACCGACAGCGCGGCCGGGTCCCGTGCCGCCACGGACGCGGCGTGGTACGCCGCCGAGCGCGCTCCCTCGACCTCCAGCAGCATGTCCGCGCACTTGTGCTTGATCGCCTGGAAGGATCCGATCGGCCGGCCGAACTGCACCCGCACCTTCGCGTATTGCACCGCCATGTCCAGGCATGCCTGTGCCCCGCCCACCTGCTCGGCGGCCAGCGCCACCACGGCGAGGTCGACCACGGTACGCAGGTACGCCGAGGCGTCGCCTTCGGGCCCGACCCGCAGCGCCGGGGCGCCGTCGAGGTCGATCCGTGCCAGCCGCCGTGTCGGGTCCAGCGCGTCGAGCCGCCTGCGGGACACCCCGGTCGCGGTACCGTCCACGGCGAACAGTCCCGGCCCGGTGTCGGCGCGCGCCACGACGAGAAGCAGGTCGGCGGTGTGACCGTCGACCACGAACATCTTGGTGCCGGACACCGTCCAGCCTCCGCCGTCCCGCTTCCCCGCCACAGCCTCGACGTCCGTCGGCCGCCATGATCCGGCCACCTCGGCCAGCGCCAGGGTGGCGGTCAGTGAGCCGTCGGCGATCGCGGGCAGCCAGCGCTCCTTCGCCCTGTCGTCGCCGGAGACGGCGAGGGCCCGGCCGGCGAGGGCCACCGTCGCGAAGTACGGCGATGGCGTGAGAGACCTCCCCAACTCATCCAGCACGATGCAGAGTTCGACGAGGCCGTCACCGGAGCCTCCGTACTCCTCCGGTACCCCAAGGCCCTGGAGCCCGAGTTGGCCGGCCATCTGCCGCCACACCGCCGGATCGTGACCCTGCGCCGGCTCCATCCAGCGGCGCACCGCGGCACTCGGTGACTTGTCCGCCAGGAAACGACGCAGCGTCGCCCGTAGTTCGTCCTGTTCCTCGGTGAGTATGGGTGCCACCTGGTTCCTCCACGTCCGGGTCTTCAGCGCGGCGTTCTGTCCCGCAGGTAGGCGGAGAAGTCCGGCACCCGGGCTCGATCGACGATCTCGATCCGCACGCCCGAGGGGTCCAGCAGATAGGCGAAGATCGCCGGGGCTCCGTCGACCACCGCACAGGCCTCCAGCGCGAACCCCGCCTTCCGGAGCCGCTCGGCCGTCTCCGGGACGTCGTCGCAGAAGTAGCCGAGGTGATGCGGCGCCGACTGCGGTTCCGCCGCCCACGGAGTCCCGGGAATCTCCTGTACGAGCTCTATGTACGGGGCGTCGAGGGAGAACGCGTAGCGCATCCGGAGCACCCGCTCGCCCTCGGCCAGCCGGACCGGCAGCTCGGCGGACATCGTCCCGGTCCACCGGTACCCCGCGATCCCGGTCATCGCAAACTTCGACGCCTCCAGGTCCGGCACCACGATGCCGGTGTGGTACAGGTCCGTGGCTCTCAGGGGATGCGTCACGGCATGCGGCCCGCTCACCACGCGAGCCGCAGGGACTTGATGCCGTACATGTTCCCGTGCTGTTCCAGGTCCTGCCCCGGCACGAGCCGGTAGTCGGGGATCCGTTTGTGCCACTCCTCGACGGCCACGTTCAGTTCGAGACGTGCGAGGTGCGAGCCCAGGCAGCGGTGGGGGCCGGAGCCGAACGCGATGTGGTTGGTGGTCTCCCGGCGCGGGTCCACCTCCAGCGGGTTCTCGAACCGCTCGGGGTCACGGTTGGTGACCGCGAGCGGAAGCATCACCATCTCGCCCGCCCTGACCGGGCAGCCGCCGATCCGCACGTCCTTGGTCGCCTTGCGGGCCGGCACGACGAACGAGTAGACGCGCAGGGTCTCCTCCACACTGGTCGCGATGAGCGAGGGGTCGGCGACGATCGCCGCCCGCAGCTCCGGGTGCGTGGCGAAGTGGTACAGGGCCCAGCCGATCGAGATGGGGACCGTGTCGAAGCCGGCCTGGAACATCAGGATGCAGAAGGCGTGCATGTCCCGGTCGTCGATCAGCTCGCCGTCGATCCGCCACGTCATGGCACGCGACAGCAGGTCGTCCCGCGGTGTCTCCCGGCGCAGTGCGATCTGCTCCTCGAAGTAGTCCGACACGGCGTTCATGGCGGCCATCTGCCGGGCGCCCTCGGGGTCCTCGCCGTGGGCGAGGTGCAGGAGGTCGTGCACCCACGCCAGGAACATGGCCAGGTCGTCCTCGGGCAGGCCCATGAGACGCATGAAGATCAGGGTGGGGAAACGGCGCGCGAACTCGTCGAGGACGTCGGCGCCACCGCTGTCCTTCAACCGGTCGATCATGTCCGCCGCGACCTGCCGGACCTCCGTCTCCCGTGCCGCGACGGCGTTCGGCGAGAAGTCCTTGCCGAGCAGGCGCCGCCACTTGGTGTGCAGGGGCGGGTCCAGCATCTCGGGGATCCACAGGAACCGGGGGTTGGGTTCGAGGGCCGTCACCGACGTGTTGGAGAAGGTCCGCCAGTCCTGCAGCGCCTCCTGTACGGCCGCGCCGTCGGTGACGACCCAGTAGCCGCGCGCCATGGTGCTCCGGAAGCCGGAGTGGGCACGGGCCATCTCGTCCCAGCGGTGCTGGTGACTGAGGATCGGGCCGCCGAGACGGTTGTCGAAGTGGTACGCGGGCACACCTTCGTGGGTTCCGTCGGGTTCGAGGGTCGTACTCATCACGGGTCCTCTCTTCGTTGTGCCGGGGCGAGGCGGGCCGCGCACCGCGGCCTCGGTCGGAACGGGCCTCAAACGGGCCTCAGCTGACCGCCCCGTCGATCTTGAGTACGAGGAGCTCCTCCTCGGTGATGCCGAGCGACAGCAGGACCTCGTCCGTGTGTTCCGCGAACTGCGGCGCACGGGTCAACGTGGCCGGGGCTTCGTCGAACTGGACCGGACTGGCGACCAGTTCACGCTCCACCCCGTCGGCGTCCACGACCGGTGCGATGAGGCCGTCGGCCCGCAGCGAGGGGTCCTGGCCCACCTCCCACGCGTTCTGTACCGCCGCCCAGGGCCCGTCCCCGCGGGAGAGGATCTCCACCCACTCCGCGAAGGGGCGGCCCGCGATGATGTCGGCGACGATCCCGGCCGCCTCGCGCGCGTTGGCCATCAGCTTCTCGGTGCTGTCGAACCGCTCGTCGACGGCCAGCTCCTCGCGTCCGGCCAGCTTGCAGAAGTCCGCCCAGTAGCGGCCGGGTTGCAGCATCGACAGCTCGATCCACCGTCCGTCCGAGGTGAGGTACGCGCCGATGAGGGGGTTGGTGGCGGAGCCGTGCCGCGGTGGGGCCTTCACGGGGAGCGGGCCGCCGGTCATCAGCGCGAGATTGACCGAGAACTGGGTGGCCCAGGCGCCGACACCGAGCAACGAGACGTCCACGACGGAGGGTTGTCCGGTCGTCGCGCGCGAGTAGAGGGCGGCGGCTATGCCCCCGGCGATCGTGATGCCGCCCATCGAGTCGCCGTAGGCGCCGGCCGGCATCCGCGTCATGCGGTCGGCGCCGGGTGTGGTGACCCCGGCGGCGCTCCCGCCGCGCGCCCAGAAGGCGGTGCTGTCGTAGCCGCCCTTGTCCGCCTCGGCTCCCCGGGTTCCGAAGCCGCTGCCCCGTACGTAGATGATGTCCGGGTTGACCGCCCGCACGTCCTCGACGTCGATGCGCAGTTTCGTCCGCGCACCGGGCAGGAAGTTGGTGAGGAACACGTCGCTTCTGCGGATCAGTTCTTCGAGCACCTTGCGCGCGGACGGCTTCTCCAGCGCCAGGCCGACACTGCGCTTCCCCCGGTTGGGCCCCTCCATGATCGGGAAGAAGGACGATCCCGCACTGGCGGCTTCATAGCCGAGCACCTGGACCAACCCCCTTTGCGCGTCGCCCCGTTCGGCATGCTCGATCTTGATCACCTCGGCTCCCCAGTCGGCGAGCACGGCTCCCGCCGCCGGGACGAAAGTGAACTGAGCGACCTCGAGAACGCGCACGCCCTCCATCGGGTTCCGCATGGACCTGCTCCTCCTGGCGTCGATTCGTCGAAGGCACCGCCTCTCCAGCCTGACCGCGTCGTGCCGAGGACGGGCCGACGAGCCCGCTCAGTGGGACTGGACCGTCGAGCGAGGCCGCGGATGCGCGATCGTCGGGCCCGGACAGCTCGCCGCTCGGGCAGCGGTATGTGCGACGTCACGCAGACGACTCCCGGAGGAGCGATGCTCGACTTCACGGTCGACCCCGAGTTCCAGGCCAAGCTCGACTGGGCGGCGGCCTTCGTCGAAGAGGAGGTCGAGCCGCTCGACCTCCTCTTCCCGCACGGCGGCGACCCCTACGACACCCTCAACGAGAAGGCCCGCGCCATCCTCGGCCCGTTGCGGGAACGGGTCCGGGCGCAGGGGCTGTGGGCCTGTCACCTCGGTCCCGAACTCGGTGGTCCCGGGTACGGACAGGTGAGGCTCGCGCTGCTCAACGAGATCCTCGGCCGGTCCTACTGGGCACCGACGGTGTTCGGCACCGCGGCGCCGGACTCCGGCAACGCGGAGATCCTCGCGATGTTCGGCACCGACGAGCAGAAGGCACGCTATCTGCAGCCGCTGCTCGACGGCGACATCGTCTCCACCTTCTCGATGACCGAGCCGCAGGCGGGTGCCGACCCGAAGGAGTTCGTGTGCGGCGCCCGGCGTGACGGCGACCACTGGGTGATCGACGGGGAGAAGTGGTTCTCCTCCAACGGCCGGTACGCGTCGTTCCTCATCGTCATGGCCGTCACCGACCCGGACGCGCCCCCGCACGCTCGTATGTCGATGTTCGTCGTGCCGGCCGAGACTCCCGGCATCGAGATCAAGCGCAACGTCGGCACGATGGACGAGCGCGACTCGCTGGAGGAGGGCATTCACGCCTACATCCGCTACCACCAGGTCCGGGTGCCGCTCGACGCCATGCTCGGGAGCCCCGGCGAGGGCTTCAAGGTCGCTCAGGCCCGTCTCGGGGGCGGTCGCGTGCACCATGCCATGCGCACGGTGGGCAAGTGCGCCCGTGCCTTCGACATGATGTGCGAGCGGGCGCTCTCGCGGCGTACGCAGGGCACGCAACTGGCCGAGAAACAGGCGGTGCAGCAGTTCATCGCGGACTCCTGGCTGGAGTTGCAGCAGTTCCGACTGCTCGTGCTGCACACCGCCTGGACCATCGACACCCAGCCGCACGGTGCCGCCCGCACCCAGATCGCCATGTGCAAGGTCGCGACCGCCAAGGTGCTGCACGACATCATCCAGCGGTCGTTGCACCTGCACGGCTCTCTCGGCACCACCAACGAACTCCCGCTCGCGAAATGGTGGATGGCCGCCCCGAACCTCGCCCTCGCGGACGGCCCGACCGAGGTGCACCGCACCACCATCGCCCAGCAGGTGCTGAAGAAGTACCGCCCGGCAAAGGGACTGTTCCCCAGCGAGCACATCCCGCCGAAGCTGGAGGCCGCCCGCAAGCGGTACGCGCACATCATCGGCGACGACGGTCTCACGGGCCGGGTGCAGGCATGACCGGCCGGCCCACGAAGTCCTCCCTCGCGGCGACGGACCTGTTCGACCTGTCCGGCAAGGTCGCCCTCGTCACCGGCGGCAGCCGCGGCCTGGGACTGGAGATGGTGCGCGCCTTCGCCACCGCCGGCGCCGACGTGGTGATCGCCAGCCGCAAGGCCGAGGTGTGCGAGACGGCGGCCGCGGAGGTCCGCGGCCTCGGCCGGCGTGCCCTGCCGGTCGCCGCCCACGTCGGCCACTGGGACGACCTGGCCCGGCTCACCGACGCCGCGTACGACGAGTTCGGCAAGGTCGACGTCCTGGTCAACAACGCCGGCATGTCTCCTCTGGCACCGTCGTCGGCGGAGACGAGCGAGGAGCTGTTCGACAAGGTGATCGGGGTCAACTTCAAGGGTCCGTTCCGGCTGGCCTCGCTGGTCGGGCAGAGGATGGCGGACGCCGACGGGGGTTCGATCATCAATGTCTCCTCCTCGGGGGCGTTGATGCCGCAGCCCAGGTTCGGTCCGTACGCGGGTGCCAAGGCGGCGCTGAACGTGCTGACGACCGTCTTCGCCCTGGAGTACGGCCCGGCGGTGCGGGTCAACACCATCTCGGCGGGACCGTTCCTCACCGACATCTCCAGGTCCTGGCCACAGGAGAAACGGGAGAGCACCCGCAGCGCGGCCGGCCGGCCCGGGGAGCCGGAGGAGATCGTCAGCACGGCGTTGTACCTGGCCAGTGACGCCTCGAGTTACACCACGGGGGCGCTGATCCGGGTCGACGGCGGGCTGTACTAGCGGATGGTGAGCCGTGCCGGCCGACAGCGGCCTGTGCCGGCGAATGGTGGGTGTGCTAACCGTGATCCGTGACCTGCGACGGGACGACCGGGCTCGTGATCTCGTCGACGAGACCCCACGCGAACGCATCCCCCGCCGGCAACCCGACGCCGGACAGGGCGAGATAGGCGGTCCGCTCCCTGCCGATGCGGACCGGAAGGCTCGCCGTGCCGCCCGCGCCCGGGATCAGGCCCATCCCGACCTCGGGCAGCCGGATCACGGTGTCCGGCGCGGCGAGGACGCGGCCGGCGAACGCGGCCAGTTCGATGCCGGCGCCGACGCAGGCGCCGTGCAGATGGGCGGTCACCTTGTGGGCGCACCGCTGGAGGAGGGCGGCCGGGCTGCGTCCGACACGTATCAGGTGGGCCTGTGCGGGGTCGCGGGACGTACCGAACTCGGCGAGGTCACCCCCGCTGCAGAATGCGGGGCCGTTGCCGCGCAGGTCGAGCCGGGTGATCGACGGGTCGGCCAGGGCGACGTGCAGCGCCTCGCACAGGGCGTCCCGGGTCGCGGCGTCGAAGGCGTTGCGCACCCCGGGCCGGTCCAGTGTCGCGGTCAGCCGCGCGCCGTCCCGGGTCAGCCGCACGGGTACGGCAGCCGGACGCGCGGGACGCCGGCGGGCCGACGCCAGCCACGCACGGAAGCCGGCGCCGCCCTGGAGCGTCGAGTAGGCGAGGGATTCGAGGACCAGCCGGTCGGGTCCGGTGAGCCGGGCTCCCATGCGGAGCACCTGCACGAGGGCGACGGCAGCCGCGGGCTGGGCCGTGACGGCGTCCGCCAGACCGCGGGCGGTGGCGTGCGGGTCCGCGCAGGCCACCCACGGCCGGGGCGGGTGCGGGGCGGCGGTGAGCAGGATGTCGAAGTCCCGCGGCGGCTCGACGGGTTGTGCCGCCACCCCCACGAGCACGCGGCCCCCGGGCTCCCCCGTGTCCGTGTCCGGCGGTACTGCACGGTCCAGATCGACCAGGTGGAAGGGCGGCTGCATGACCACCAGATTGTCACGTGGGGCCGCCCCCACGGAAAGGGGCGTCTACATGCCCATGAGTGCTGTTCGAGATCAGTGGGCGGAATCCGTGGAGCCGTTCCTCGCCCCGCTCGCCGACGTGGCCCGGGACTTCACCCGCCTCACCGGGGTACCGGTCGACCTGCCCACCCTCCTGTTCCTGCGCGCGGAGCTGGCCGGCCGTTCCCTCCCCGGACAGACGTCGGCCGGTGGTTCCTGCCGCCTCCTGCGTACGGCCGACGGCTGGGCGGCGGTCAACCTGGCCCGGCCGGACGACACGGCCGCCGTGCCCGCCCTGGTCGCGCTGCTGGGCTCACCGGAAACGGAGCTGTCCGATGCGGTGCGGCGGGCCACGGGGGCCGAGGTCGCCCGGAACGCGCAGTTGCTCGGCATCGCGGCGGCCGCGCTCGGACCGGCCCGGCGGAGCCGTCCACCTGTCCGCGTCCGGCGCCCGGGAGCCCGGCGCCCGGGGCAGCCGTACGGCCGCGGCCCGGGTGCGTCGCGTGTCGTCGACCTGTCCGCCCTGTGGGCGGGACCCTTGTGCGCCCGGCTGCTGGGGCTGGCGGGAGCCGATGTGGTCAAGGTCGAGAGCACGACCAGGCCCGACGGTGCCCGTTTCGGATCGCCCGGCTTCTACCGCTGGCTGCACGACGGGCACGAGAGTCTCACCCTGGACTTCTCCTCCGGCGCGCTCGCCGAGGTCGTCGCCGGGGCCGACGTGGTGATCGAGGCGTCACGGCCGCGGGCCCTGCGCCGGCTCGGCGTCCACGCCGAGCGGTTCCTCGCCGCCCGCCCCGGCCGGGTGTGGGTCGGCATCACCGGGTACGGCCGCGACGACGACCGCATCGCCTTCGGGGACGACGCGGCGGTGGCCGCCGGGCTGACCGGCCTCGGCGCCGACGGAGACCCCGTCTTCCTGGGTGACGCGCTCGCCGATCCCGTCACCGGGGTCTTCGCCGCCCACGCCGCGGCACGCTCCCTCGCCCGGGGCGGAGGGGAGTTGCTGTGCGTGTCCATGGCCGGTTGCGCCGCGGCGCTCGTGGATTCCGGCGTGCGGGGAACCGCCGGTGAGCGGCCTCGCCCATGCTGATCAGGAACGTCGAGATCGAGGGCCGCGGACGGGTGGACGTCCTCGTCACGGACGGGCGCGTCGTCGAGATCGGGAAACGTCCGGCGGGGCGGGGCGAGCCGGCCCCGCAGGGCGTCGACGAGATCGACGGGCGGGGCGGGGTGCTGCTCCCGGGCCTGCACGACCACCACATCCACCTCGCGGCGCTCGCCGCCCAGGCCGCGTCGGTGCGGGTCGGTCCCGGGGACGTGTCCGGCCGGGACGGGTTCGTGGCGGCGCTGAGGGGCGGGGCGCCGGGCAAGTGGGTGCGGGCCGTCGGGTACCACGAGAGTGTCGCCGGGGCACTCGACCGGTGGGTGCTGGACGGATACGCGCCCGACCGGCCGGTCCGGGTGCAGCACCGCAGCGGGGAGCTGTGGGTGTGGAACAGCGCGGCGCTGCGTGCGGCCGGGCTCGGCACGGACGGCGACGGGCGGTTCTGGCGGGAGGACGAGCGGCTGAGAGGGTACGTCCCACCGGTGCGGCTGGACCTGGAGCGGCTGGGGCGGCGGGCGGCGGCGTGGGGAGTCACCGGATTCACCAACGCCGACCCACGTCCGGAACCCGGTCTCACTCGGCTGCTGTCTGCGCTGCCGCAACGCCTCGTCGTGATGGGGGTCGACCCGCCGGTAAAGGTGCTGCTAGACGACATGACCTTGCCGACGCCCGCCGACCTCGCGGTCTCGGTGGCCGCCGTACGGCCGCGGCCGGTCGCCGTGCACTGTGTGACCCGGGTGCAGTTGCTGGTGACGCTGCTCGCCCTGGACGAGGCGGGATCCGTCGCGGGAGACCGGATCGAGCACGGGTCGGTGATCCCGGCCGAGACGATCCCGTGGATCGGGCGGCTGGGGCTCACGGTCGTGACACAGCCACACTTTCCCGTGGAGAGAGCCGCCGCCTACGCCTCGGACACCGACGCCGACGACCGGCCGCATCTGTATCGCTGCCGGACTCTCGCGGAGGCGGGTATCCCGGTCGCCGCCGGGACGGACGCGCCGTACGGAACGGCCGACCCGTGGGCGGTGATACGGGCGGCGGTCGGGCGCGACGACGGGGAGGCGATCGGCCGCAGGGCGGCCCTGGATCTCTTCCTCGGGGATCCAGGGCGCCCGGGGCGCGCCCGCAGGGTGTCGGCGGGATCCCCCGCCGACCTCTGCCTGCTTCATGTGCCTCTGCGCGAGGCTCTCGGCACGCTTTCCGGGGAGACGGTCCGCCTCACGCTGGTGGGCGGACGGCCCGTCCCACCGCTCGGGTGACGAGACCCGGGGACGTGTTCGATCTCTTGACGCAGGATACAGAGAAGGGTACACCTAATAATAGAACGACCGGTCGGTACTTATATTGTGGTGCCAGGCGACATGCCCCCCCGGTATCGGTTCCGGAGCGAACAACGACGTTCGGAGAGAGGTACGGCCTGTGTTCAAGGAATTCGTCGTGTCGGGCGACTCACACATCATCGAGCCCGTCGATCTGTTCAAAACGCGACTCCCCCAGCACCTTCGCGAACGGGCCCTCTGGGAAGAGGAGTTCACTCTCGACGAGCCGATCGTGGAGGGCGGGCACACCGAGTTCAAGAAACTGCACACGATCGGGTTCGACGGCTGGACCATCTCCAAGTACCGGCAGCTCGGCGGGGAGACCCCGGACGGCGAGCCGGACCACATCATCCGGGACATGGACCTCGACGGCGTCGATGCCTCGGTGATGTTCCCGAACCTCTCCCTGTTCGTTCTGTTCACCGACGACCACGAACTCTCCATGGCACACGCCCGCGTGTGGAACAACTATCTCGTCGAGCGGTATCTCCCCTACAAGGACCGGCTGCGCCCGACGGCCGCGATCCCGCTCACCGACGTCCCCGAGGCCGTCGCGGAGATCGAACGGTGCGCGCGGCTGGGCCTTGGCGCGATCCTCCTCCCGGAGATCCCGCCGCTGCCGTACTACGCGCGGGAGTACGACCCGGTCTGGGCGGCCGCGCAGGCGCACGGTATGCCCGTGTTCATCCATGTGGCCACCGGCGGGGTGAAGGTCAGGGAGACCGTGTCCGAGACGGCGGTGACCGTCCGGGGCCTGATGTCGGCCATGAACATGGGCAAAGGCAACCTGACCGACGACATGGTCGCCGGCCGGACCATGGGCAGCGCGGTCGGGTCGGCCGTGGCCGGCCCGCAGGGCATCATTGCCAGCCTCGTCGGCGGCGGCGTGTGCGAACGCTTCCCCAGCCTCCACTTCAACCTGATCGAGTACACCGCCGGCTGGCTGGTGTCCTTCATGGGCTACATGGACAAGTCCTGGAAGACCGGCACCGGCCAGGACCCCGACTGGTGGCTCGGCTTCTGGGACGACAACCGCCCGCCGACGGAACAGCCCTCCATGGGACGGCTGTTCGCCATCAACGACAAGTGGCCCTACCCGCTCAAGCCCACCGAGTACGTCCAACGGCAGATCCACGTGCAGTTCGCGGACGACCCGACGGCCGTCAAGGCCCGTCACATCACCGGCCTGTCGACGGTCATGTGGGGCAACGACTATCCCCACGCGGAGGGCACCTTCCGCAGCAGCGCCGACTGCATCGCCGAGAACTTCGAGGGGGTTTCCGACGAGGACCGCGCGGCCATCCTGGGTGGCACGCTGGCCGACGTCGTGCACTTCGACAAATCCAGGAAGCTGGCCCCGGTGCAGGTCATCGAGGACGCCTGAGCCGCCCCCGGCCGAGCCTCGGACCGTCCCCCGCCGCCGGCGCCACCCACCGGGGCACACCGGCGCCCCGGCTGCCGCGAACCGAGCCGGTGCCCGGCGGCAGGGTGATCATCACATGGGTGTGCCGTCCGCCCGCGACGTGTCCCGTGTCCGCGTACGATCACGTGCCCCGGAGGGCTCGACGAGGAGTAGGAGGCGGCCATGACCCATGACGCAGGCATGCTGGTGATCCGTTTGGCCCTCGGGCCCATGCTGGTCGTCCACGGGGCGAACAAGGTCTTCGGGCCAGGCGGCCTCGGCGGCACCACCGCCTGGTTCGCCTCGCTCGGCCTGCGACCGGCGTGGGTGCACGCGCGGCTCGCCGCCGCCACGGAGATCGCCGCCGGAGCTCTCCTCGCTCTCGGCCTCCTGACCGGCCCGGCCTGCGCGGCGTACGTGAGCCTGATGCTCGTGGCGGCCCTCACCGATCACCGGGGCAAGGGCTACTTCGTCTTCAAGGGCGGCTACGAGTACGTACTGCTCATCGGTCTCGTGGCGGTCGGCGTCGCCTCCGTCGGACCCGGCGCGTGGTCGGTGGACAACATGCTCGGGCTCGATCTCTCCGGTGGCTGGTGGCCCGTGGGCGTGGCGGTGGCAGGAACGTGTGCCGCGTCCGGCCTGCTGGCCGCGTCCTACCGGCCGTCCGCCGCCCCCGAGGGCGGGACCGGCTGAAGCCTCGCCTCCGCCCCGCGCACGCGCGGGGTCGCCGGCGACCAGAGGTCCGGTCACCGGCCTGCGAGTCCGGTACGGCTGTCCTCGGCGGCACCCGGCCGACGTCCCGCAGTGCACTACGACAGCGCCGGCGGGTCAGCCCAGAAGATCCAGTGCCTCGTCCAGCAGCACCGGCAGCGCGGGCAGCATGCGCCGGTGCATGTCCTTCACGTGGCCGCTCCTCCTGGCACGTTTGATGAGCAGCGCCGTCGCGGCGGACTCCTTGTACTTCGTCAGCGCCTCGAACCACGGCAGGTCGCGCAGCGGATCACCTCGCGCCTCCTGGTAGGCGTCGAGCAGCTCCGCGTTGCCCGGCATCCCGGTCGGTTCGGGTGAGACGGACGCGGGATGCCGGGCCTCGTCGGTGAAGAAGGTCAACCAGGTCACGTCGACCCTGGGATCGCCGAGCGCCCAGATCTCCCAGTCGATGACCGCGTTGACCGCGTCCGTTTCGCACAGCGTGTTGCCGAGCCGGTAGTCGCCGTGGGTGAACACCGGTTGCATGGCGGGCGGCACCGTGGCGTGCAGCCGTTCCGCGACCCTTTCGCATCCCGTGCGCAGGTCGTCGGGGACAGTGGTGAACGCGCGCGTCCAGCGGTCGATCTCGTCGCTGAGGGAGACCACGGGCTCGGTCCCCGCGGCGGTGCGCAACGGATCCACCCGGTGCAGTGCGGCGAGCATCCGGGCCGCGTCCAGGGCGCGGGCACGTACCTGCCCGGCCGGCACCGTGCCCCGTGGCACGAGCACCGGCTCCACGCACTCCCCCGGCACCAGCTCCATGGCCACGAACGGCGGGACTCCCGGTGGAGCCCCCTCGTCGTGGAAGAGGACTTTCGGCACGCGTACGCCCGGCCGGTCCGCCAGGGCCGCCATGATCCGCGCCTGCCGCAGTACGTCCCGGTTGCGCACCGGCGCCAGGCCGGGCGGGGTCACCTTGAGGACGACACGCTCGTGCCCGGCCGGAGTCCCTGACAGCGCGGCCACGTAGGTCAGGCTGGAGGTGCCGCCGGTCAGCGGTTCGATTCCCTCCACCACGGCGCCGGGGGCCCAGCGGCGGACGGCGACCGCGGTACGCGCGATCAGTTCCCGTACCGGCTCCGGATCGCTGATGACAGTGCTCACCCTGGTCGACCTGCCCTTCTCGACGAGACGTTCACCCGACGGCCGGACGGTCCTCGCCGCTCAGGGCGGCGACGATGTTCCGGCGTATCAGCTTGCCGGTGGGGGTGCGGGGCAGTTCGGGCCAGTATGTGATGCGGTCGGGGGTCCTGGACCCGCGCAGCGCGTCACGCACCGCCGTACGCAGTTCTCCGGCGGCGACCCGTGAACCGTCGCGGGGCACCACTACCGCTTCGATGCGCTGACCCCACTCCTCGTCCGGGACACCGACGACGACGGCGTCGAGCACGGCGGGGTGCCGCAGCAGGACGTCCTCGATCTCCGCGGGGGCGATGTTCTCCGCGCCGCGGATGATGGTGTCGTCGATCCTGCCTTCGACGAAGAGGTATCCGTCGTGGTCGAGACGGCCCCGGTCGCGCGTGGGGAAGAAGCCCCGCTCGTCGGTCGCGGAGCCCTGCCCCGCGTACTCACCCGAGACCTGCTCGCCCCGCACCCAGATCTGCCCGGCCCCGCCCGCGCCCACCGGGGCGCCGGCGTCGTCGCGGATCTCCAGTTCGACACCGGGCACGGGCAGTCCGGCCGAGCCGAGCCTGGCCCGTACCGCTGGATCGCCGCTCGCGACGGCCGCCCGGTGTTCCGCCGGGCCGAGTACGGAGATCGTGGACGAGGTCTCCGTCAGTCCGTAGGCGTTCACGAAGTCGACGTGCGGCCACTCGCCGAGCGCGGTCCCGATCACCCGCACCGGCATCCTCGCCCCGCCGTAGGCGAGTGCGCGCAGCGAGGGCACCGTGCGGTCGAGTCCGTCGGTGTCCATGATCCGGGCGAGCATCGTCGGCACCACCATCGCGTTCGTGACGCGCTCCTCGCGTACGAGGTCGAGCCACCCCTGCGGGGTGAACTGTTCGAGAGTGAGGGTGCGGCGTCCCGCGTAGAGGTTGCTCAGCACGTTCGACACGGCGGCGATGTGGTACGGCGGCACACTCACCAACGCCGTCTCGTCGGGCCCCGCGCCGGCGAACTCCACCGTGCCGAACACATAGGACACGAGGTGGTGATGGCGCAGGACCACGCCCTTGGGCGCCGACGTGGTCCCACTGGTGTAGATCACGACGGCCGGGGCCTCGGACTCTGCCGGAGCGTCGGGCCCGACCGGACCGTCGGTGCCGTGACCGGTGGCCGCCGCGGTCTCCAGCCACCGCTCCGGGCTCAGCACCGGCAGGCCGGCACCGCGCAGCGCCTCGGACTGCTCGGGGGCCGCGATGCCCAGGGCGCGGGGGTGGTTGGCCAGCAGCGCGTCGAGCTGTCCGGCGCCCAGCCGGTAGTTCACCGGTACCAGCGGTACCCCGGCCAGGGCCGCGGCGAACAGCGCGACCGGGAAGGCCGGTCCGTTCACCGCGAGGTACACGATCGCGTCGGCGCCCGCCTCCCGGACGGCCCGCGCCCCGCCGGCGGCGAGCTCGCGCAGTCGCACCGGGCTCAGTCCGCCCTCGCTCCGTCCGGTCACGATACGGTCGCCGAACCCGTCGGCGGCCATGTCCAGCAGCATGGTCACGTTCATCGGGCCGGTCCCTTCCTCAGTCCGAAGCAGGCAGCGGTTTGGGGCCCTTGAGCGACAACGGGACCCCGTTCACCGCCAGGCTTCCCTCTCCCGCCTTCGTGCACAGCACTTCCACACCGAACCCTTCCTCGGCATAGCGCTTGCCGAGCTGCGACCCGCCCATCTGCTCGGGGTCGGGGGTACCGGTGGTGGCAGCCTCCAGCTCGCCGGGCTCGGTCATCACCGCTCCGCCGCAGGTGATCTCCAGGTCGTCCGCCGGAGCGCGCACGACGACCACCGTCGTCGTGTCGACCGTGCTGATGAGTGTCTGCCCCACGCGTGGCTTCGTCACAGCTTCCTCCGCGGCTCTCGGGGTGCCGTCTCGGCAGGAAAAGAGTATACGGCTTTGCTCGATCAGGTCGAGAGGACACCGGACCGGTCCCGGTGAGTGGGCCGCGGGGAACGACACGTGCGTCGATGCGCCTACGTTGTCCCGATGGACCTCACGACCGTCCTCTACGGGGTGACCGATCACGTCGCCACCGTCACCCTGAACCGGCCCCATGCCATGAACAGCTTCACCCAGGAGATGCTGGCCGACTTCGCCCTGATCTGGCGCACCGTCAAGCAGGACGACGACGTGCACGTCGTCGTCCTGCGCGGAGCGGGCGACCGTGCGTTCAGCACCGGGATGGACGTGAAGGAGGGGATCGACCGGCACCCCAACATCTGGTCGCGGACGGACCCCGGGGAGCACCTGTCGCCCAAGCTCAACCAGGTGTGGAAACCGCTGGTGTGCGCGGTGCACGGCATGGCCGCCGGCGGCGCTTTCTACTGGCTCAACGAGGCGGACATCGTGGTCTGTTCCGAGGATGCCACGTTCTTCGACCCGCACGTCAGCTACGGACTCACGGCGGCGCTGGAGCCGATCGGCCTGGCCCGGCGCATCCCGCTCGGCGAGACGCTGCGCATCGCACTGCTCGGCCTGGACGAGCGTGTGTCGGCCGCACGCGCCCTGCAGATCGGCCTGGTCAGCGAGGTGCTGCCGCGTGATCTGCTGTGGGAGCGCGCCGACGGCATCGCCCGGATCATCGCCGCCAAACCGCCCGCCGCGATCCAGGGCACGGTCCGGGCGATCTGGGAGTCGCTGGACGCGACCCGCACCCAGGCCCTGCGCACCGGCCTGTCCTACACCCAGCTCGGCAACCCCGTCGGCACGGCCGGGGTCGACCGCTCGTCGGTGCCCCGGGACCAGTGGACACTGCGCTGAGATCTCTCAAGTCGGAACAAAAAGAGGGTACTTTTCTAACCCAGGGAGGATCGTATGCGGTTCGGCATGCCATGGCCGGGTACCGAGGTCGCGCGCGAGGCCGAGGAGGCCGGCGTGAGCGCCTTCTGCGCCGCGGAGTTCGCCGACCACGACGCCTACGTCACCCTGGCGGAGATCGTCGCCAACACCGAGAACGCCCTGGTCGGCCCCGCCATCGCCTACGCGTTCTCGCGGACCCCCTACGCACACGCCACAGCCCTGCGGCAACTGCACGCCAAAGCGCCGGGCCGACTGTTCCTCGGCCTCGGCAGCGCCGCGTTCCGCATCAACCGCGACTGGCTCGGCGTACCCCCCGAACGGCCCGTGGCCCGGATCGCCGACACCGTGGAGGCCGTCCGGGCCTGGCTGCACGCGGAGAACGGCGAGAAGGTCCGCCACGACGGGGAATTCCACTCGATCGACGCCGACGTCCGCGCCCCGGTACTGGGCCGGCTCGACATCCCCGTGCTGCTCGCCACGTTCAACGCGGGCATGGCCCGCACCGCGGGCCGCGTCGCCGATGGCGTCATCGGGCACGGGCTGTTCACCCGCTCCTGGTGGAACGACGTCGTACGGCCTGCCGTCGACAACGGAGCGGGCACCCGGCCGCGCCTCCTCGAACACGGCTGGATCATCACGGCCGTCGACGACGCCGCCCCCGAACGCGCCGTCGCGGACGCCCGCCGCATGATCGCCTTCTACCTCACCGTCAGGACGTACGACCCCTTCGTCGCGCACCACGGCTGGGAAGGTCCGGTCGAGCGGCTGCGGGCGGCCTTCCACGCCGGGGACACCGACGGCATGGCCAGGGCCGTCACCGACGAGATGGTCACGGCGATCGCGGTCTGCGGAACCACCGCCGAGGCACGCTCCGCCCTGCACGCGCGCGCCGACGCCCTGCCCCGCGACATCGGATACCTCGCGCCGCCCACCTTCCTGGTCGGCCGCAAGCGCCGTGCCGCCTACGCACGTGCCAGTTTCGCACTGATCGACGCCCTGCCCGGACAGGCCCCCGAGGCCGCCGGTCAGTAAGGACAGCCCGGACAGTAAGGAGACGGACATGCCCACGCCGTACGCGTTCTCCACGCGGCTGTACATCGACGGGCGGCGCACCGACGGCGGGTCGGACGAGCCCGTCGTCGTACGCAACCCGGCGACGGAGGAGACCGTCGCGGAGGTCCCGCAGTCCTCGCTCGCGGACGTACGGCGCGCGATCGCCGCGGCGCGCCGCGCCTTCGACGAGGGGCCGTGGCCGCGGATGAGGCCCGCCGAGCGGGCAGCGGTGCTCCTGCGGCTGGCCGAGGAGGTGGAGCGCCGCCTGCCCGAGCTCGTGGCCGTGAACATGGCCGAGGCCGGATCGGTGCGGTCGCTCGCGGAGAGCCTGCAGACGCGGGTCCCGCTCGCGCACCTGCGCGACATGGCCGAGCGGGTGGTCCCCTCCTTCGCCTGGGAGCGGCCGATGGATCCCACGGTCGCCCCGGGTATCGGCATATCCCAAGGGGTGCTGCGCCGCGAGGGATTCGGGGTGTGCGCCCTGATCCCGGCCTACAACTTCCCGTTCTTCCTCAGCATGATGAAGGTGATCCCCGCGCTCGCGGCGGGCTGTACCGCCGTACTGAAACCGGCACCCGCGACGCCGCTGGAGTCCCTGCTCATAGGTGACTTCGCGGACGCCGCCGGGCTGCCGCCCGGTGTGCTGAACATCGTGACCGGTGACACCGAGGCCGGCCGGGAGCTCACTACCCACCCCATGGTGGATCTCGTGAGCTTCACCGGGTCGGACGCGGTCGGGCGCATGGTGCACACCCAGGCCGCGGACTCCCTGAAGAAGGTCGTCCTCGAACTGGGCGGGAAGTCCGCGAACATCGTCCGTGCGGACGGTGACCTCGACGGGGCGGTCCGCTCGGCGTTCACGGGCATCACCACCCATGCCGGGCAGGGCTGTTCGCTGCTGACCCGCACGATCGTCCACGAGTCCGTGCACGACGAGTTCGTCGAGCGGCTGTGCACCGCCCTCGCCGTGATCAGGGTCGGCGATCCCGCGGACGAGGCCACGACGATGGGCCCGCTGATCAGCGGGGCCCAGCGCGACAAGGTGGAGAAACTGATCCGCGCGGGCGAGGAGGAAGGGGCTCGTCTCGTGTGCGGTGGCGGACGTCCGGCCGGACTCGACCGGGGCCACTTCGTCGAGCCGACGCTCTTCGCCGACGTCGACAACGCGATGACGATCGCGCGGACGGAGTTCTTCGGGCCGGTCGGCGTGGTCATCCCGTTCCGCGCCGACGAGGAGGCGGTGCGGATCGCCAACGACAGCCCGTACGGCCTCTCCGGCGCCGTCTGGAGTGCCGACACGGTGGCGGCGTACGACATGGCCACCCGGATCCGCACCGGCGGGGTCACGATCAACGGCGGGAGCGCGGGGGTGAACCCGCGCTCCGCGTTCGGCGGGTACAAGCAGAGCGGACTGGGCCGGGAGTGGGGCGCGTTCGGGCTCGACGAGTACCTGCAGACCAAGAGCATCAGCTGGGCGGCACGCTGACCGGTGCCGCCCGGACCGACTGCGAGGGGTTCACCCCTACTTGGGGCTGACCTTCACACCTGGGATCTGCTCACCGCAGGCCGGCGAGCCGTTCGGGTCGGGCACGAACTTCTCACCGCGCAGGATGGAGATGAACGTACAGTCGCCGGGGCCGCCGACCGAGTACGTTCCCTTGTTCCGGAAGTCGGCCGGCTGGGCGAACAGACCGCCGGCGGTCCAGGTCCGGTCGGCCCGCAGGGCGGTCGTCAGCTGCTTCTGGCTCGCCCCGCAGCCCGCCTTCTCCAGTCCGTGCAGGAGCAGGTCGGCGCTGATCCAGCCGGCCGCCTGGGAGAACGACGGCATCCCGGACTCGGACTTCGCGTACTTCTTCAGCGCCGCCGACCAGGTACGGGCCGCTTCGGTGTCCCGCTCGACGGGTGTGTAGGACGTCATGAAGCCCACGCCCTGTGCCGCCCGGATCGTCGGCGGCGATTCCAGCAGATCCGCTCCGTACCCGGTGGCCAGCAGGATCGACTTCATCTCGACCCCGGCCCGGCGCAGACCGGTCGCGAGGGCGAAGGCGGTCTCGGGGATCACCGGTGCGTACAGCACGTCGGCGCCGGACTTCTTGATACCCAGCACAAGGGGTCCGACATCGGTGCTCCCGAACGGGACACGCTCGTTGACATAGCCGCGCGCCAGCCCGGCGTGCTCCGCCGACACCGCCGCTCCTTCGGCCGCCTTGGCCGAACTCGGGGTCGTGTAGGCGACCACGGCGACCTTCGATCCACCGAGTTTCTTCCAGTACGAGCCCAGCGTGGTCGCGGCCCGGTCGTAGTCGGTGCCGGACATCGCCGGGAACAGGTTGTCGTAGTCGGGGTCGAACCACTGCTCGCCGCCGTCGAAGGCGCCCCCGAGGAAGGGCGTGCCGCCGGCCTGGGCGCCGGCGTACTGTCCGGCGCCGAAGAAGTACGTGCTCACGGGCAGCACCGCGTACACGTGGTCCTGCTGCACCAGGCGCCGCGCCGCCGTCAACGCCCCCTGTGGCGTGGACTGGTCGTCCGCCGTGACGACGTCGAAGCCACGCGAGGCGCATGTCCCGTGGGCTGCCTCGTAGGCGGCGAAGCGGGCCTTCACTCCGCTTTCGGTGCCGGCGTAGTGCGCCCCAGCCGCACCGCTCAGCGAGGTGAGGACTCCCACCTTGACCGGCCCGTCCGTATCGCCCGCACCGGCAGAACCCCCTTTGCCGCAGGCGCCCAGCACCAGTGTCGCGGCGCACGCCCAGATCACGATCGAACCGACTCTCCCCATCTGCGTTCCTCCTGTCCGAGAGCCACACGCGAGCCACTCGAGAGCCCCACGCGAGCCACAGTGGAGCATATTCAGTATCCTTTGTCACCGGTTGACGTAACCATCGATGCACATGTGCGCCATTGAACTGGGCATACTTGTTACGAGGGTTGACGACGCCAAAATAAGAGCGCACTTTATTTCGTATCCGCGCTCACCGGATCCGAACTCTCAGGAGGCCGCCGTTGCTCTCCTACGTCGTCGCCGGCCTGGCCCTCGGGGCCATCTACGCGATCGCCGCGGCCTCGCTGGTCGTCACGTACGTCTCGTCGGGGGTGTTCAACTTCGCCTTCGGCGCCATGGCGTTCGCCGTCGCACGCTTCTCCTACTTCCTGCAGGTCGAGCAGGGGTGGCCGCTCCCGCTCTCGGCAGTCGTCGCGGTCGGGCTGTTCGGCCCGGCGTTGGGCGTCGCGTTGTACGCGGTGCTCTTCCACCACCTGCGGCGGCGCTCTCCTCTGGTGAAGATCGTCGCCACGATCGGCCTGTCCGTCGCGCTGCCACCACTGGTCAATCTGGTGCTGGGACACCTGGTGAATGTCACCGCTCCCGGCCTGGCGCCCCAGCCACCCACCGTCTTCCGCCCGTTCGGGGCGGTGATCGACATGAACCAGGTGATCACGTACGCGGCTCTGGCCGTGATCCTGGTCGTCGGCACGGCACTGCTGCGGTACACCGACGTCGGCCTGAAAGTCCGGGCGCTGGTCGATTCCGAAGCCCTCACCGCGATGTCGGGTGTCAGCCCCACCCGCGTCTCGCTGGGAGTGTGGGCGTTCAGCGCGCTGCTGGCCGGGCTGGCCGGCGTGCTCGTCGCGCCCACCGCGGGACTCACGGTGGACGGTATGACGTTCCTGATGGCCGCCGCCTTCGCGGCCGTGGTGGCGGCGCGCCTGCGCAGCCTCCCGGCGGCCGTCACGGTCGCGCTCGCCATGGGGGTCGTCACCAGCGTGATCCAGCGTTACCTCGACCCGCAGAGCGCGTTGTCGGCGCAGATCGTCCCCAGCATCCCGTTCCTGTTCATGCTGGTCTTCCTGCTGTACTACGCGCTGCGCGGACAGGCGGGCGACATCACGACGGGCGGGGCACTGGACCGTGCGGTCCGGACGGAGGGGGCCGCCGGTCCGGTACGGCCGACGGCCGGGCTCGTCGCTCCCCTGGTGACCCTCGGTGCGGTCGCGGTCCTCCCCTTCGTCCTGGACGAGTTCTGGACCGGCCTGACCGGCACGGGCATCGCTCTGGCGATCGTGCTGCTGTCGTACACCCTCGTGACGGGAGAGGGCGGCATGACCTGGCTGTGCCAGATCACGTTCGCGGGTCTCGGTGCCCTCTTCGCCGCCGACCTCACGACCAACTCGGGGTGGCCGCCGCTCACCGCGGTCCTGGTGAGCGCATTGTGCGTGGTGCCGGTCGGCGTGGTGCTCGGGTCACTGACCATCCGCCTCGGCAATCTGTACATCGCCCTGGTCACGCTGACGTTCGGCCTCCTCGCGCAGAACCTGGTCTTCCAGCGGGACCGGTTCTACAACACCGGGCAGGGCATCTACATGCCCCGCCCCGCCTGGGCGGTGGACAACACGTCCTTCGCACTGCTCTCGCTGGCGGTGTTCGCCGTGCTCGGGCTGTTCGTCGTGAACCTGCGGCGCTCGACCGCCGGGCTCGCCGTGACGGCCGTCCGGTGGAGCGGGACCGGCTCGCGCACGCTGGGCCTCAGCGTTCTGCAGACCAAGGTGCTCGTCTCCGCCGTGGCCGCCTTCGTCGCCGCGGTCGGCGGCGGATTCCTCGCGCTCGGCTACCAGTCGGCGCTGCCCGACGCGTTCAATCCCTTCACCGGGCTGGTCTGGCTGGCGGTCCTGGTCACCGTGGGGGCCCGGTCGGTCATCGGCGCGCTGGTCGCTGGGCTGGCCTACGCCATGCTCCCCAGCGTGTTCCAGACGTACCTGCCCATACGGTGGGCAGAGGTGCCCGTCATCCTGTTCGGGCTCGGGGCGGTCATGCTCGCCCGCAATCCCGACGGCGTCATCGCCATGCACGCGCGGCAGGTGCGGGACTGGAAGCGGTGGCGGCAGGCCAGGCGTACGTCCGCCGACACGACGCCCCGGAGCGTCGAGGAGTCACCGATCCCCCAGGGAGACCCGGTATGACCGGTACGAGCACACGCACGAGTACGGGCACGGACACGGGTCCTGGTACGGCGTCGCCGCGTATCGAAGCCGCGGGGGTGACCGTCCGCTTCGGCGGGCTCGTCGCACTCGACGATGTCGGCCTCCAGGTCCCTCCGGCCTCCGTCGTGGGCCTGGTGGGCCCCAACGGCGCGGGCAAGAGCACGCTGTTCGCCGTACTGTCCGGACTGCTCGGACCGAGCGCGGGTGCGGTCCTGATGGGTGGTCGGGACGTCACCGGGGTCAGTGCCCAGGTGCGGGCCAGACGTGGTCTCGCCCGCACCTTTCAGCACCCGGAACTCTTCCCCGGGCTGACGGTGCGGGAGCACGTGGTACTGGCCCACCGGGTCCGCCACGCCCGGCGGCGGATCTGGACGGACCTGGTCACCGCCGGTGGCTTCCGGCGCCCGGCCGCCGACGAGGACCGGCGCGTCGACGAGATCCTCGCCGCGCTGCGGCTGAGCGGGCAGGCGCACCTACCGGTCCCGGGGCTGCCGTTGGGAACGAGCCGGCTGGTGGAGATCGCGCGTGCACTGGCCGTCGATCCGGATGTTCTCCTGCTCGACGAGCCCTCGTCGGGGCTCGACGCGCGCGAGACCGACGAACTCGCGACGACACTCACCCGGGTCGTGGCCGAACGAGGGGTGTCGCTGCTCCTCGTCGAGCACGATGTGGAACTCGTGCTCGGACTCAGCGACGTCGTCCATGTCCTGGACTTCGGCGTCAAGATCAGCGAGGGAACCCCGGCCCAGGTCCGCGCGGACCCGGCCGTGCGAGCCGCGTACCTGGGCGCGGAACACGAGTCGGGCGAGGGCTCGGGCCCCGGCCCCCGTTCCGGTGCCGGTTCCAGCCGCGGTACCGGCACCGGCGAGGAAAGGACTTCGGCATGACCACCGCGTCTCCCCTGCTCGCCGTGCGCGACCTGGACGTCCGCTACGGCACCGCCCAGTCCCTGCGGGGACTGTCCTTCGATGTGTTCCCGAACAGCACACTCGCCGTGCTCGGCCCCAACGGAGCCGGAAAGAGCACGCTGGCCAGAGCTTTGTCGGGACTGGTGCGACCGGCCGGCGGACAGGTCCGGCTCGACGGCAGGGACATCACCGGAAAGGCACCTGAGCACATCCGCCGGGCCGGACTCGTACACCTTCCCGAGGGCAGAGGTGTGTTTCCCACCCTGACCGTCACGGAGAACCTGCGGATGGCCACCGCGTGCGGCAGACGGCAGCGGGCGGCGGCCATCGAGCGGGCCCTGGAGGTCTTTCCCGTCCTGGCGGCGCGGCAACGGCAGACGGCGGGCACCCTGTCCGGTGGCGAGCAGCAGATGCTGTCCCTCGCACGGGCCCTGACGGCCGACCCCCGGCTGGTGGTCGCCGACGAGTTGTCCCTCGGTCTCGCGCCCAAAATGGTCGACGTCGTGTTCGAGAGCCTGCGCCGGGCCCGGTCCGCCGGAGTCGCCGTGATCATGATCGAACAGTTCGTCGGACGCGCCCTCGCCTTCGCCGACCACTGCCTGGTCCTCCAGCGCGGACGGATCGCCTGGGCCGGCGAGGCGGACCGGGCGGAGGGCGAGTTGTCGCGCCGCTATCTCGGCGAGGCCACCACGGCCTGACCCGGGGGCGTGCGCCAGACGATCGCAAGGCACCGGAGCGCGTCCCGGCGGGATCCCCCGTCCTCGGCGTGGGCAACAGACTTCGGAACCGGAACCGGCGCCCCGGTTCGTGGCGACTTCGCTTTGGCAGCCCGGTCCCTGCCCCGGCGTCACCCGGTGGAGCACCCACCAGCCGTCATCCACCGCGACCGCCGGCATTGTCGAAGCCGGGGAGCACCGCTACGGCCTGGTCCAGGCCGAGCGGCGCGCTTCCGCCCGGGCGAGCAGGGAGCGGGCCGCCTCGACGCAGGGACGCATCCGGTCATGGGGCCCGACGCCGGATTCGATCTGCGAACGGCGCGGAACCTCAAGTGCGACCACCCGGTCCGGTGGAAGCGCGGCGAGTACGTCCACAAGCGGCAGCTCACCCGTGCCAGGGACCATCCGCTCGTTCATCGCCTCCTCCATATAGCTGTCGTAACGGGATTCGAGCGGCGCGTCGGACAACTGGATGTAGCCGATCAGGGCGGGATCGATCGCCGCGACATCGGCCGCGCCGGCCCCGGTGCGGCACAGGTGCATCGTGTCGATCAGCAAGCGGAAGTCCGGACGCGCGACATGGCGTACCGCGGCGAGCGCCGTCGGCAGATCAGCCACCGTCAGACCGGGCGCGAACTCCACGGTCGTCTCCATCCCGGCCGCCGCCGCCATTTCGGCAAGGATCCCGAACTGGTCGAAGGTACGCGCGAGGTCCGGGTCGAAACTGACGGTGTTGATACGTGTGACGCCGAGTTCGGCCATCACCTGGATGCCCCGGGCGCGAGTCCGGCGCACGTCGGTCCCGGCCTGCAGCAGGAAGCCCTCACCCAGCGAGATCGAGACGCCACGGTCGCGCATCGCCGCATTCGTCTCACGCCGAAGCACTGGATCTTCGACGAGGGAGGCCGGGGGATGATACGGAAGGTCGTACGACGAGAGCGTGGCCGAGATGTGCCGGCAGCCGAGGTCTGCCGCGAGGTGGACCGCCAGGACCGGCGAGAGACCGAAAAGGCTGATGTGTTCGATCCCGATCGCTCTCACTGCGCACTCTCCCCTGGAGCCGGTTCACGTTGTGGCTGAGCGTCATGGCTGCTGGAGCCGAGGCAGGACATCAGGCGCCGAACATCTGCAGGCCGCCATCGACCGCGATCAGCTGACCCGTCATGAAACGCGCCCCCGTGCCGGCCAGGAAGACCATGACGGGCCCAAGGTCCGTGTACGGATCACCGAGCTCACCTCGTAGGGGCATGGTCGCCCGCAAGTGCTCATCGAGCGCCGCGGCGCCGTCCGGGCCCAGATGCTCCCGCAGCCGTTCCGCGCCCGGCGTCTCGACCGCCGGCGCCAAGGCGTTGACCGTCACGCCGAACCTTCCCCATGCCGCGGCCACGGACCTGGTCCACGCATGGACACCGGCTTTCGCCACCGCGTAGTGCGGCGCCCGGGGGTTCCCCCGAACCCCCTCTCCCGATCCGAGATTGATGATCTGCCCGCCCTGCGCACGCATACGCTCGAACGCCGCCTGGTTGGTGAGTACCGTCGTGCGCAGGTTGGCATCGAGGACGAAGTCGAAATCTTCCTCGGACAGCGTGTCCGGCGTGCCCGGAAGCCAGACGCCCGCCGCGTGCAGCAGCACGTCGAGTCCGCCCAGGATCTCCGTGGCCGACCCGAAGGCAGCGTCGACGGAACGACGGTCACGCGCGTCGCACGACAACCACTCGCAGCGGCTCTTCAGTTCGTCCGGCGGAGGCGTGTGGTGGAACAGACCGACGACGTCGGCCCCGGCCGCCAGGAAAGAGGCCACGGCCGCCGCGCCGATTCCGGTGGCCGCCCCGGACACCACCACGCGCCGGCCCGCGAGCGGCAGGTCCACTGTCACCGGCACCGGCACCGACCCCTGCCTCTGCCCCTGCCCCTGCCCCTGCCCCGACAGACTCGTCACGAGACCTCCCTGGAACGCCGACAAGCCGGTATACCCGGAATTCGCTCACGGTTCACGATCTCGATCACCCTCCGTCGCCTCGGCATTCGGCTCTTCTCTCCATCAGGTCTCCATCAGGCGGCCGTTCGATCACTTGGCTCGCGCGCGTCGATCACGGCCCTTCACGCCGTCAGCACCACGGCCGAGCCCATGCCGCCACCCGCGCACATGGCCGCGACCGCCGTACCTCCCCCGCGGCGGCGCAGCTCGTGCGCCAGCGTGACGACCATGCGTGCGCCGGTGGTCGCGATCGGGTGCCCGAGGCTGCAGCCGCTGCCGAACGGGTTGACCCGCTCCGGGTCGAGGTCCAGCTGCCGGATGGCGGCCACGGCCACGGCGGCGAATGCCTCATTGACCTCGAACACGTCGACGTCGCCGATGTCGAGGCCAGCCCGGTCAAGTGCCTTGCGAATGGCGGCGACCGGCGCCAGTCCCGTCTCGACGGGGTCGACACCCACGCTCGCCCACGCCCGTACCGTCGCGAGCGGTGTGAGCCCGTGGGCGGCGGCGACCTCCGAAGAGGCGACGACGACCGCGGCCGACCCGTCGTTCACCCCGCTGGCGTTCCCGGCCGTGATGGAGAAGCCCTCGATCTCGGGGTGCAGCACCTTCAACGCCGCCAGCTTTTCCATGTCGGTGTCGCGCCGCGGGTGTTCGTCGGTGTCGAACACCGTGACCGCCCCGTCCCGACCGGTTACCTTCACCGGGACGATCTCGTCGGCGAACCTGCCCTCGTCGATCGCCCGGACCGCCCGTTCGTGCGACCGCAGCGCCCAGGCGTCCATCTCCTCACGGGAGATGCCGACCCGCTGGGCCGTGTTCCACCCCACGAGTATCGCCATGTCGTCGTTGGGTGCCGCGCGGGTCGGGACGTGCGAGGGTGACATCCAGGGATCCTGCCAGTCGTCCGTGCCGGGAATCCGCCGCCTTGCCACCGGGGCCGTCGACGACGACTGCGTCCCGCCCGCGATCACCGCGCGGTCCATGCCGGCACGCACGCTCGCCGCGGCGGTCGCCACACTCGCCAGTCCGGAGGCGCAGTGGCGGTTGTGCGCCAGGCCCGGGACATGTGTCAGTCCGGCCTGGAGTGCCGCGTACCGGGCGATGTCGCCGCCGCCCGCCAGGGACTCCCCGAGGACGACGTCGTCGAGCCCCTCGGGCGGCAGACCGCAACGTAGTGCGGCTTCACGGACCACGACGGTGGCCAGATCGAAGGCACTGATGCCGCGCAGGGTTCCTCTTCGAGCGGTCCCGATCGCGGTGCGGCACGCGGAGAGAAGAACGGCGTCAGTCATGAATTGATAGTACTCAACTCGGTCCAGATCGGGGATACATTCGAGAAGATCTCGACCCTTGACTCAATAGAGGATACCTTTAATGGAAGCCGATGTGCTGTCGATCCAGGTGGTGACGGGTGAACTTCGAGCTCAGCGAGGAGCAGGCCATGGTGCGCGCGGCGTCGCGCGACCTGCTGTCCGACCGGGCGCCGATCGAGCGTGTGCGGGCGTGGACGGACCGGGTCGACAGCGCTGACGCCGCCCCCGAAGTGTGGGCGCTCGCCGCCGAGTCGGGCTGGCCGGGTCTGGCCCTGCCGGAGGAGTACGGCGGTGCCGGCCAGGGGCTGGTCGAGCTCGCGCTCGTCGCCGAGGAGGCCGCGCGGGCGCTCGCAAGGGTTCCCTTCCCGCCGACCGTGATCGTCGGCAGGGCGCTCACCTCCGCCGGGTCGCCGGGCCTCAGGGCGAAGGCGCTGCCGGTGCTCGCCGCAGGATCGCGGTGGGCCACGTGGGCCTTCGCGGAACCGCACGCGCCGTGGACGCTCGACGGCGTCCGGAGCACCGCCCGGACCGACGGGGACGAGATCGTCCTCGACGGGACCAAGACCGCCGTCCAGGATGCCGCCGGCGCCCACTGGCTGCTCGTCACCGCACGGCACGACGGCGTCCCGGTGTCGTTCCTCGTCGACCGCGACGCCCCCGGCGTGACGGTCCGCCGCCAGCACGTCCTCGATCCGACCCGCGCGTTCTACGAGATCCGTTTCGACGGCGTGCGCGTCCCGTCCGACCGCCGGCTCGCCGGCGGGTCCGCCGAGATCCAGCGACTGCTCGACGACGCGGCGGTACTGCGCTGCGCCGACGCTCTCGGGGTGATGGAACGCATGCTGGAACTCACCGTCGCCCACGCGAAGACCCGTGTGCAGTTCGGGCGGCCGATCGGCGCCTTCCAGGCCGTGCAGCACGCGTGCGCGGACATGGCGATGCTGGTGCACGGAGCCCGTGCCGCCACCTACTACGCGGCGATGGCAGCCGACGCCGACAGCACCGACTTCGCGCGGTCGGCCTGCGCCGCCGCCGCCTACACATCGGACACCGCGAGTGAAGTCTCCGCCCAGGCGCTTCAGTTGCACGGCGGCATCGGCTTCACCTGGGAGCACGACCTGCACCTCTACCTGCGCCGGGCCAAAGCCGACAGCGTCCTGTACGGCGACGCCGGCGTCCACCGCGACCGGCTGTGCACCCTGCTGCGGCAGTCTCCCGTGTCCGTCTGAGCGTTTCGCGCGCCTGCGCGTGCAAGTGGAAGGGGATTCGATGGAGATCAGGGGCAAAAAGGCAGTCGTGTTCGGCGGCGCGTCCGGGATGGGCCGGGCCAGCGTCGAACTGCTCGCGGCCCGCGGCGCCGACGTCGCCGTACTCGACCGTCCCACGTCGGCCGGCGCCGAGGTCGCCACGGCGCTCGGCGGACGTTTCCATCCCGTCGACGTCACCGACTTCGAAGCGACCGGGAAGGCACTTGCCGACGCCGTGGAATCCCTCGGCGGACTGCATGTCTGTATCACCACCGCGGGCGGGGGAAGTGTGCAGCGCACACTGGGCAAGAGCGGCCCCCACGACCTGGACACCTTCCGCCGGGTCCTCGACCTCAACACCGTGGCCACTTTCAACATCAGCCGGCTCGCAGCCTCGCACATGAGCCGTAACGAACCCGAGGATTCCGAGGGCGGCTCCGGTGAACGCGGCGTCATCGTCAACACCTCGTCGATCGCCGCCTTCGAGGGACAGGTCGGCCAGGTCGCCTACTCGGCCGCGAAGGCCGCCATCGCCGGGATGTCCCTCACCATGGCGCGTGACCTCGGCTCGCTCGGCATCCGGGTCCTCGCCATCGCGCCCAGCCTGTTCGAGACGGGTGCGACCCAGAAGATCCCCGCCGAGACGCGGGCCGCCCTGGTGAGGGACGCCGCTTTCCCCAAGCGGCTGGGCCGCCCGGAGGAATACGCCAAGCTCGCGCTCGCCGTCATCGACAACCCCATGCTGAACGGCCAGTGCCTGCGCCTCGACGCGGGCCAGCGGTTCGCGCCCAGGTGACCGGAAGTCCCCTGACCATCCGCACGGCGACGACGGGAGAGGCCCCATGCCGGACAACGAACATGAGGGAAAGATCGCGTTCATCACAGGAGGCGGTCGCGGCTTCGGCAAGGCGTTCGGCACCGCCCTGTCCCTGCGCGGCGCACACGTCGTCCTGGCCGACGTCGACGGCGACGCGGCCACGGCCGCCGCCGGGGAACTCACCGCACTCGGCGCCAGTGCCACCGGGGTGACCTGCGACGTGGCCGACGAGGTCGCGGTCGGCGCGGTCATCGATGAGGTGGCCGAACGGCACGGCGGCCTCGACATACTGGTCAACAACGCGGGTCTGCACGCCGCGTTCAACAAACCGTTCGCGGAACTGGGTCTGTCCAACGTCCGGCGGGTGTTCGACGTCAACGTCATGGGCGTCGTCATCTGCTCGCTCGCGGCACGGAAGGTCATGAGCGGACGCCCCGGCGCCGCGATCGTCAACATCTCGTCGTCAGCGGCCTACGCCAACCGGACGGTGTACGGCGTGTCCAAGCTCGCCGTACGCGGCCTGACGGTGTCGTTCGCGCGCGAGTTCGCCACCGACGGCATCCGCGTCAACGCGATCGCGCCCGGCTTGATCTTCACGGACGCCGTCCGGGCCCAGTTGTCACCCGCCGAGGCGGAGCGCGTCCTGGGAGAGCAGATCCTGCGTCGCGAGGGTGAGGAGCGGGACGTCGTCGAGGCGCTGTTGTACTTGGTCTCGTCCCCGTCGTCCTTCATCACCGGGGAGACACTGCGGGTGACGGGCGGCTTCGCCCTCTCGGTGTGACACGGCACATGTGACGACTGGCCGGGGGGGGGGGGGGGGGGGGGGGGGGGGGCCCCGCGCCCCCCCCGGGGGGGGGGGGGGGGCGGGGGGGCGGGGGGGGGGGGGGCGCCCCCCCCCGCCGGGGGGGGGGGGGGCGCCCCCGCGGGGGTTGCCCCGCCCTCTCGCCCCGGGGGCGGGGGGGGGGGCGCGGGGCGCCCCCCCCCCCCCCGGCCAGTCGTCAGTGTCGTCGGGTGCCGCTAGGCGTCGGCGAGTTGCACCTCCGACGCGTCATCGGGGAGCTCCGTCTCCTCCTGCTTGACCGCCCGCAGCAGCACGATCGGCGTGGCGATCTTCCAGACGAAGTACGTGGCTGTGGGGATCATGTTGGCAAGCAGGCCGTTCCAGGCCAGCGGACCGCTCTGGTTGAGGAAGACGAAAGCCCCGGGGATGAGCAGCACACCCAGCACCATGCTCAGCCAGCCGTACCAGCGGGGGAAGATCGGCTGGGCACGGCGGTCGACGAACGACGCGTACCCGATGGACCAGACCTGAAGGACGAAGATGCAGGCGTTGCCCACGAACATCAGCCAGAAGGTGTCGGACATCGCGGTCAGGACGTCGGCGGAGTGGATCTCGGGCCGGTAGGCCGCGGCCGCGAGGATCGCGAGCGGGAAGAAGAAGCCGAGCGGGGCGACGACTCCGGTGGTGAGTTGGATCATGGACAGCAGACCCCAGCCGCCTTCGACACGGCGCATCTGGAGGCTCGTCACGACGACGTACGGGTATTCGAACGGAACGGTCAGCACCATGATGACCACACAGGTCAGGATCCCCGTGCGGTGGTCGTTCAGGAACGTGACGATTCCCTCGGGGCTCTCCGTCGGACTCATCGGTGTGATGATGTGGCCCGCGGTGAAAGCGGCTATGAACCCCACCAGCAGGATGAATCCGCACCAGGCCGACCAGCGTTGCAATCTGAAGTACAGGTCTTTCCGCATGAACGATCTCCTTTGATCGTCTCGGCTCATTCACCAGCCGACGAGTCTGTCCATCACCAGGGTTGTGGTGGACAGGTAGTCGCCGTATCCACCGCTGAAGAACAGCAGCGGGGTCCTCTTCGATTCGACGCGAAGATGCCGGACGCGTCCAACGACGAGATAGTGGTCACCGACCTCGACGACTTTCTCCACGGCGCAGTCGACCCACGCGATGATCCCGTCCAGGACGGGATTTCCCAGCGGAGACGCTTTCCAGGTGGCCCCCTCGAATCTGTCGGCCGCGCTCCCGGACGCCATCTGCCGGGACAGCCGTTCCTGGTTCCCCGCGAGGGCGTTTGCACAGAACCGACCGGCGGTCCGGATCGTCGGCAGGGTCGTGGAGGATCCGTCCACGAGGAAGGAGACCAGGGGCGGGGCCAGAGAGACGGACATGAAGGTTCCGACGACCAGTCCCCTGGGCCGGCGGTCGGCGTCCGTGGTGGTGATCGCGACCACACTCGTCGGGAAGTGGCCCAGGACGTTGCGGAAGTACCGTCCGTTGATCGTGTCCATGTGCGCCCTCAGATCATGACGCGCATGGACTCGGGCAGCTCGAGACCCATCTGGGCCAGGGAGTCGGCGTGGTACGCCGAACCGGGCACGTGGATCATGTGCTGGAGTCCCACGTGCGCGTCCCGCCAGAACCGCTGCAGGGGGTTGCCGCGCCGGATCGCGTTCCCGCCGGACCGCACGAAGATCTGGTCCAGGGCGGAGACGGCACGCCACGCACAGCGCACCTGGTTGCGCCGGACGTTGGACCGGTCCTCGATGGTGACGGGCCTGCCTGCCTCGATCTGGTCGTACAGCCGGCTGATGCCGTCGATCAGCTGGACCCGCGAGGCTGCGATCTCCGCCGCCGCCTCCCCCGCGGCGTAGAGCACATACGGATCGTCACGCACCTGCACGCCCGTCACGGCGACCCGGTCGAGCTGCTGGCTCAGGTGCAGGGCCAGTGCCCCTTCGCAGATGCCGACGACCGCCGCGGTGATTCCCAGCGGGAACATCGCGGCGAAAGGCAGCCGGTAGAGGGTCCCGGTGAGCCCGACCGCCTCGGCCGCGGCGCCCTCGGTGACCAGTTCCTGGCGGATCGTGCGGTACTCGGGGATGAACGCCCCTTTCACGACGACATCCTTGCTGCCGGTGCCCGACAGCCCGATCACGTCCCAGGTGCCGTCGATGATCTCGTAGTCCTCGCGCGGCAGCACGACGTGCAGCACGCTGATCGGCCCCGCCGGCTTTCCCTTGCCGTCTCCGACGAGCGCGCCGAGGAAGTCCCAGGAGCAGTGGTCGCTTCCCGAGGAGAACGGCCAGCGTCCGTTGAGGACGTACCCGCCGTCCACCGGATCGGCGACGCCGTTCGGCATGTAGGGCGAGGCGATCCAGGTGTCCGGGTCCTCACCCCACACCTCGTGCGCGAGCCGGGAGTTCATCTGGGCCAGCTCCCAAGGGTGCACGCCGACGACTCCGCTCACCCAGCCCGCGGCCCCGTCGTAGCTCGCGACCGCCATGACCGCTTCCGCGAAATCCCGTGGATGGGCGGCGTAACCACCGAATTCCTTGGGCTGCAGAAGCCTGATGACCCCTGCCGAACGGAGCAGTGCGACGGTCTTGTCGCTCAGCTTGCCGAGTTTCTCGTTCTCTTCGGCGAGTGCGGCCAGTTCGGGCCCGATCTCTCCGATACGACCGACAACTTCGTGCGCCACGCCGCACACCTCCTGCTGACCGGTGAATCACGTGCATCACGTGTGCCGCGCGTCGGCGGCGGGATCGGCTCATTGTCATTTCGTGGTCCGCGCCGCCGCTGCGCGCTTTCCGCTGACCGGGACAGCCCTTGTCCGGAAGCGGGACGCAGGGCACTCGAAAAACCGTTACTGAACGATTTATTGATTGTACCGACCGGTAGGTCTACGTTACGGGACGTCGTGTTGCCGACGGGCCCCGGCATGCGAGGCGCACGGTCCGTCCTGTCCCCGGCAGGGCTGAGCCCGAAGCCCGCCGACACCGGAGCACCATCGCTCTTCCCCGCACCCTCCGATCACCCACGGAAGGCCCCCATGTCCCAGGCACACACCGTTTCCCCGCAGGGCACCGAGACGACCCGCTCCACCGCGCGCAACGCTCTCATCGTCCTCGCGCTGTTGTGGGCGGTCCAACTGGTCGCACTGGTCGCCGCGTTGTCCGGCATCTCCCAGGCCGAGGTCGCGATCCACTTCCACACCACCGAGATCGCCTGGTTCACCCTGATCACCCTGTTGGCGGGGACCTTCTTCCTGCCCTTCGTGGTCAAGGGAGCGGCCCTGTACGGCAAGAGGCGCGCCCTGCTCGTCGCCACCGGGCTCGGCCTGGTCGGCGACCTGATCGCCGCCCTCGCCACCGACTACCGCACCCTGCTGATCGGGCGCGGTATCGCCGGCATCTACGCGGCGGCCGCCCCACTGGCGTATGCCATCACCCGTGACCTGTTCCCGCGCCGCTGGGTCGGACTCGCCACCGGCATCATGGCGGGTGGTGTCGGGCTCGTCGCCTTCGGCGGGCCGTTCATCGCCGGCTGGCTTCTGGACGACTACAGCTTCCGGGGCGTGCTGTGGTTCATGGTCGTCAGCACTGCCGTCAGTCTCGTGCTGGTCGCTGTCCTCGTCCCCGAGAGTCCCGTCCGCGAGCGGGGCGGCCGGATGGACTGGCTCGGCGGAGCGCTCCTGGGAGGGGGAGTCACCGCGCTCGTCCACGCCGTCGGCCAGGGGACGCACTGGGGCTGGAGCAGCGGAAAATTCGTCTCCTTCGTCGTCGGAGCACTGATCGTGCTGATCGTCTTCGTGCTCGTCGAGCGCCGGGTCGCCGAACCGCTGTTCCCACTGTCCATGACGCGACGCCGCTCGGTGTGGAGTGTTCTGCTGGCCACGTCCATCGCGGCCGGCTCACTCAGCGCGGTCGGCGTGGTGATACAGATGCTCGTCCTGATGCCGAAGATTCCCACGGTCTCCGAGGGTCTGGGCTGGTCCGGCACACACAACGCCATCGTCACCAGTCCGATCAGTGCCATGATCATCGTGGCCGCGGTCGGCACCGGCGCCCTCGCCCGCCGGATGGACACCCGGATCCTGCTGGGTACCGGCTCCGCGCTCACGGTCCTCGGATACGGCATCGGGACACAACTGCACCACAGCGCCGGGGAGATCATCACGATGGGGCTGATCGCCGGGACGGGGACGGGCGTCGTCATGGCCGTCGTCCCCATCATGATCATCGAGGTGGTGACCCCCGAAGAGCAGGCCCTGGCCAACGGCGCGCAGACCCTCGGAATGGGCGTCGCGCAGATCGTCGTCTCCCAGCTGGCCTTCGTCGTCATGGCCCAGAACGGGAAGGTCCTGCACGGCACCCAGTTCTACCTGGACGCCGGCTTCACCAACGGGCTGTGGCTGGTTGTCGGATGCTGCGCCGTCGGCACGCTGCTCGTGTTCCTGATCCCGAGGAGCAAGCGCCTCGACGAAGCCGTCGCCGGTCAGGCGGCCTGAGGTACCGCAGGGTGAGGGGACGGCCGCCGAGCCGTCCCCTCACCGCTTGATGCGGGGCCTGAGGGCCGCGATGGACCGGCCCTGGAACGCGGAGAACCACACACCCGCGCCGTAGGCGAGGTCGTCGAGGCGCCGTGCGACGCCGTAGCGGACGGGGTCGAGACATCCTCGGCCGTGCCGGTGTTCGAGAGCGATGTCCGCCAGGGCGGCGACCGCCGCGGCCCGGCGGACCCGGCGGGAAACCGTACAGCCGAGCACCGTGAGCGGCCACCAGTGGCGGGTCAGCAGAGCTGCGGCCTGGGTGAGGGCGGCGACGGTTCCGTTGGCGGTGAGCCGCAGGGCCAGCCGGTGCGGATGCCGGATGCCGTCGAGTCTGCGGGCGATGCGCAGGGCGGTGAACACGGCGACGGCTCCGGCGGCCGGCGCCGACCAACGGCGTTGTACGAGCAGGGCGGTGACGAGCGCCGTGCTCCACGGGGCGAGTACGACGGGCGCGATGAACTCGGGGTGGCGCTCGGCGAGCGGGTGGGCTCCGGTGCCGTAGACCGCCTTGCGCCGGAACCAGTCGCCGAGTCGCACGCGGTGTTCGTGGGCGGCTTGGACCGTCGGCTCGTAGCGGACCCGCCGGCCCTTCTCGACGAGACGCCAGCACAGATCGACGTCCTCCCCGACGCGCATGCGCTCGTCGAAGCCGCCCGTCAGGGCGTCCACCCGTGCCACCGCGCAGGCCGTCGACGCCCAGGAGACCGGGCTCCCCGGCCGTACGGCGGCCGGGTGGGCGCCGAGGTCGAGGGAGGATCGGGCGTTCTCGTAGCGTCCGATCCAGGTCGGGGCGGCTGCGGTCGGCAGGCCTGTGATGCGGGGTACGGCCATGGCGAGGCGCGGGTCGGCGAAGTGCCGCAGAAGCGTGGGGACGGTGTCGGGGGCGAGCACGACATCGGAGTCGGCGAACACCACGAAGGGGGTGGTGACCAGCCGGAGACCGGCGTTGCGCGCACCGGCGGGACCGACGTTCGCGGACAGGACGAGCAACCGTGCCCCGTGCCGGGCGGCGACGGCCGCGACGGCCTCCGGGTCCCGCGACCCGTCGTCGACCACGATCACGGGGTGGCCCGGCCCGACGCTGCCGAGCAGCCGGCCGAGTTGCCGGGCGCGGTCCCGGACCGGCACCACCACGGTGTACCGCGGGTCCAGGTTCGGCGGAAGCGCGTCGACGACGGGGTTGGCCATCCCGAGTTCGAGCAGCCGGTCCGCCAGGAGCCCGCTCGCCGCGTCCCGCACCACGATCGTCCGGCCGGTGAGAAGACGGCGGGCCCGCGGAGCCAGCCGCAGCAGCCGGGTGGGGAAGCCGCCGAGCAGGGCGCGGCCGCCGTCGACGACGCGGGTGTGGCGGTCGAGCGCGACCACGAAACCGACGGGAAGCGTCACACGTGCGCCGTCTTCGTGCGCAAGCCCTGCGACGGTCTCACGAGACGGCCCCGGCCGTCGACGACGCCGCCGGCGATCCGGCCGGCGGTCGCGGACACCATCGAGTCCAGGATCCCGAGCCCCTCCTCCGCCGAGGCCCCGGACGGATCGCCGAGTACGCCGGACGGCGAGACGGCACGCACCCCGCGCGCCCTCAGGTCCGGCAGGAGGACGGCCGGCGGACGCGTGTCCCCCGCCACGGCGGCATCGAGCCGCACGTGCTCGGGAGCCAGGTGCAGCATCACCGAGGTCTCCGTACGGCCGGCGTGCGCGTCGCCTCCCGGAACATCGCAGCCGGTCCAGGCGACGTCGTGGCCTTCGGTACGCAGTTCTACGAGAGCGCTGTCGAGCGTGGTGACGTTGCCGCCGTGACCGTTGACGAAGACGATCCGGCCGGCCCAGAGCGCCAGCGACCGCACGATCTCCACGAGCACCCCGCGCAGCGCCTCGTGCCCGATCGACACGGTTCCGGGAAAACCCGCGTGTTCGCCGCTCGCGCCGTAGGCCAGCGCCGGTGCCACGAGCGGTGGACCGGCCGGCCCACCGGGCAGGGCCTCGGCGGCTCTCCGTGCGACGGTGTGCGCTATGACGGTGTCCGTGTCGAGCGGAAGGTGCGGGCCGTGCTGTTCGGTTGAGCCGACCGGAACCAGGACCAGCGCCCCGGACCCGACCGACGGCCAGACGGTGCTCGCGAGGTCACCGCCCCACGCCCTGGTCACGCGACCGGCGCCCGGGAACCGGCCGGCGCCGACGTCGGCACGCCCCGGCCACGGGCGTCCGCACCCGCGCCGAGGGTCAGAGCGAACCCCGGGGGGATCACCAGGTCGTCCGGCGACAGTTCGTTGACCGAGGAGTGACCGAGGCCGAGGACGGCCGAGTCGAGCCCGCCCCGCAGGATGTCCAGCACGTTCTCCACGCCCGCCTGGCCGTTCGCCGCCAGGCCCCAGAGAGAGGCGCGGCCGATCAGGACGGCCCGCGCGCCCAGGGCGAGTGCCTTCGCCACGTCTCCGCCGCGTCGGACGCCGCCGTCCAGGAGGACCTCGACCTGGTCGCCGACGGCCTCCACGACGGACGGCAGGACGCGGATGGTGGCCGGGGTGGTATCCAGGTTGTTTCCTCCATGGTTGGAGACCGAGAGCGCCGAGACGCCGGCGTCGACCGCGCGCCTGGCGTCGTCGACCCGGGTCACGCCCTTCAGCAGGAAGGGCCCGCCCCACTCCTCGCGCAGCCACCTGATGTCGTCCCAGGTCGGGGGCGTGGTCCGCATCCACTCGCCGTAGGCGCCGAAGAAGGTCGGCGCCACGCCGCCGGGCGGTCGGAGATTGGGCACGGTGAGGTCGGGGACACGCCCGGACTTCGCGAACCGCCACAACCACGCCGGCCGGGGCAGCACATCCGGGGCGTACCGCAGCACGGCCTTCAGATCGATCTTCTCCGGGACGGCCGGGCTGCCCCAGTCACGGCCGTGGGAGAAGGACCAGTCGAGGGTGACGATGAGGGCCTTGGCACCGGCCGTCCGCGCCCGGTCCATGCGCTGCACCATCGTCTCGCGCGTACCGCTCCAGTACAGCTGGAAGAAGAGGTCCGGGCCGGCGTCGGCGACCTCCTCCACCGGCCTGCTCGCGAACGAGCTGAGCCCCATGACGACGCCCCGGCTCGCCGCCGCACGCGCCACGGCCACCTCTCCGTCCGGGTGCACCGCCTGGACCCCTGTGGGGGAGATGAGAACGGGGAACGCCGTCGGCACGCCGAGCACGGTCGTCGACAGGTCGCGCTCGGCGTGGTGGCCCACGATGTGCGGGGCGAAACCGAGTTCGGCGAAGGCCGCGATGTTGTCGTCGATCGTGCGGCCGCGCTCCGAGCCCGCGACGAGCGCACCGTAGACACTGCTCGGCAACCGCTTCTCGGCCCGGCGCTGTGCCTCGGCGACCGTCTCGAACCAGGGGTTCCTGCGCATGTGCGTCGTCCCTTCTTTGCGAGGCTCTCAACGGCTCTTTTCGCGTTCCGCGGTTCGCCTACGGCAGCCGCAGCCCGGCCAGGGGATCCTCGGCGCAGTCGCTCACCGGAGGCCGGTCCAGGTCCCGTCGTCGCGTGAGTACCAGGTCGACCGGTGCCGGGCGCGCGGGTGGTGAGGTGCGGTGGGAGTGGTCGCCCGACGGCTTGGGAAGGTGTGCTCCATCCGAAGGACGCCGGGCGAGCCGTTCCTCGCCGTAGCCCCGTACGCATTCGGGGTCGGGGCCGTCCAGCGGAAGCCCGGTGAAGAACTTCGCGGCCATGCATCCGCCCTTGCATCTGTCGTAGAACCCGCAGGAGACACAGGCGCCGCCCTGCTGCGGGGCCCGCAGGCTCCGGAACAGCTCCGAGTCTCGCCACACCTGGGTGAAGCCGCCCGGCTGACGGACGTTGCCGGCCAGGAACTCCTCGTGGATCGCGAACGGACACGCGTACACATCACCGACGGGGTCGATCAGGCAGACGACGCGCCCCGCGCCGCACAGGTTGAGGCCGGGGAGCGCCTGACCGTACGCGGAAAGGTGGAAGAAGGAGTCGCCGGTCAGCACGTCGTCACCGTGTGCCAGCAACCAGTCGTACAGCTCGCGCTGCTGCCCGGCCGTCGGGTGCAGCTCGTCCCAGACGTCGGCGCCGCGCCCGGAGGGGCGAAGCCGGGTCAGACGGAGCTGGGCGCCGTAGCGGTCGGCGAGTGCCTTGAAGTCGTCGAGCTGCGGGATGTTGTGGCGGGTGCACACCACGGAGAGCTTGAAGTTCTTCATGCCGCTGTCCGCGAGGTTGCCCATGGCCCGCAGCGCTGTGGTGTACGAACCGGCTCCGCGCACCGCGTCGTTGACGTCCTCGGTGGCGCCGTCGAGGGAGATCTGGACGTCGACGTAGTCGTTGCGGGCGAGCCCGCGGGCTGCCTCCGGGGTGATCCGTACGCCGTTGGTGGAGAACTTCACCCCGACGCGGTGGTCGGTGGCGTAGTCCAGGAGTTCCCAGAAGTCGGGGCGGACCGTGGGCTCCCCGCCGCCGATGTTGACGTAGAAGACCTGCAGGCGCTCCATCTCGTCGATGACGGCCCTGGCCTCCTCGGTGCCCAGTTCGCGGGGATCGCGGCGTCCGGAGCTGGAGAGGCAGTGGGTGCAGGACAGGTTGCAGGCATAGGTGAGTTCCCAGGTGAGACAGATCGGCGCGTCGAGCCCGGACTCGAACAGGCCGGACAGCCGGGCCGAGCCGGGCACGGTTCCGACCGCCTCCGGTGATGTGGTCATCATGCCTTTCCCACGATCATCGACGACTGGGCGAGTGCGGCCAGGGCCCGTCCGTATCGCGGCAGTTCGGCCTCGCCGACACCGGCGGCCAGGCAGGCGGCCCGGGCGGTGGGTTCATGCGCGAGGGACTGGACGACCGTGAGCAGACGGCGGTCCTTGAGGAACGTGAGCCCGCGGGTGCCGAAGTGGTAGAGCAGTGCGCCGAAGGGTTCCGGTCGCACCGCAACCTGCGCGTGCAGGGCCCAGGCGCGGTCGAGCTCCATCGCGGTCATGGCGCGGCCTAGTAGACGCCGCACATGCCGTCGATGGAAACCTCCTCGATGAGATCGTCGGCCTCGATCAGCGCGTCCTCGGTCACCACCTCCTCGTCCCGGATCTCGTCGGACGAGACGGAGTGGGGCTCGTTCATACGGTCTCCCTGGTCCCGCGACTCCGCGATCCTGCGCCGCGAGCCGCTTCCATCGGTCCACCGGACGGTAACGGCACCGCGCGCCGCAATCGGAGCCCCGGTCCCGATCACCGGGACGTGAACCCACAACCGTTCACCGTCATGCGTTCAATCGGTTGCCCATGGAGCACATCGGCCTGCCCGACGTCATCGTGGTGGGCGCCGGGGGCAGCGGCGCCGTCCTCGCGACGCTGCTCAGCGAGGACCCCGACCGCAGTGTGGTGGTGCTGGAGGCCGGTCCCGCGCCACGTCGTCTCTCGGAGTTCCCTCCCTCGTTGCTGGACGCCCGGCTCGTCCCCGGGGCTCAGCCCGGACACGTCGCCCTCCAGCCGTGGGCGGTGCGCCTCACTTCGCGGCATCCGTACACCGTGGCCCGCGGGCAATTCCTCGGCGGCTCGACCACCGTCAACGGCGGGTACTTCGTCCATGCCCGGCGCGAGGACTTCGACCGCTGGTCGGCGGCCGGCGGCCCGGCGTGGTCGTACGACCGGGTGCTCCCGTTCCTGCGCTCGATGGAGACCGACCTCGACCACGGTGCCGGCGACCTGCACGGCGGCAGTGGGCCGGTGCGGATCCGGCGCTCGGAACTCCGGCATCCCGCCGCCGCGGCGTTGCGGGCCGCCGCCCGTCAGTTGGGGTTCCCCGAGGAGCCGGACAAGAACGCCCAGGGCTCGCCAGGCTTCGGCCCCGTACCGTCCAACGCCGTGGACGGTCTGCGACTCAACACCGGCATCAGCCATCTTCTGGCCGTGCTCGGCCGCCCCAACCTCACGGTGAAGGGCGACCACCTGGTCCGTCGAGTCCTCATCGAACGCGGCCGGGTGACCGGGGTGCTCGTCGAACACGACGGGCACCGCACGACCGTGCGGGCAGGCGAGGTCGTGGTGTGCGCCGGCGCGTTCGCCTCGCCCCACCTGCTGCACCTGTCGGGCATCGGACCGCGCCGCGATCTGGAACGCCTCGGCATCCCCGTCGTTCGCGACGCTCCCTCCGTCGGGACCCGGTTCAGTGACCATCCGCAGGTGGTCGTGGAGTGGGTGCCCAGGTGGTCGTTGCCCGCGCCCGCCGACTCCTGGCTGGGGGGCGCTCTGAATCTGTCCTCGTCGGACGGAGGCCACCCGGGGGACCTGGAGGTCCTGCAATCGCTGGTCCCCATGACGGGGCTGGTCGGCGGTCGGGTGTCCGTCCCCGGTGCTCCCCTCGCATTCCTCGTGTCTGTCCAGACTCCACGCCTCACCGGCAGGCTGCGCACCCGGTCCGCGGACCCGGCCACTCCGCCGAGCATCGAATACGGCTATCTCGGCACCGCTCATGACAGGCGGCGCCTGCGGGAAGCGGTCCGCGCCGCCGCCGCGCTCGTCGCCACCAGCGCCTTCGACGAGGTCTCCCTCGGGCTCACGTATCCGGGGCAGGACCTATGGAACGACGACGGACTGCTCGACCGATGGATCGACGGGCGTCTCGGCACCTCCCATCACACCTGTGGCACCGTGCCCATGGGCCCCTCCGACGACCCGCGGGCGGCCGTGGACGGCTACGGCAGAGTGCATGGCGTCCGCGGCCTGCGGATCGCTGACACCTCGATCCTCCCCTCGGCACCCCTACGCGGTCCGGCGGCGACCGCCGTCCTGATCGGCACACTCATCGCCGATACCATGCGGCGGGATCTGCGGTGACTCGCGGAATCAGCGACAGTGCCCGAGTACGGCGGTGTAAGGGCAAGCCCCGTCAGGCGGGGTCGACGACCACGGAGGAAATGCCGGCGTCGAGGGCCGGTGTGCCGATCTGCGCACGGCCCGCGCGCTCTCACACACGTCCCACCAACCCGGCTGACGTCCCTGGACCACCAGGTCCTGACCTGGCCGTACGCCACTTCTGGATCAACTGCACGCTCCTGGACGGTTCTTGAAACCTGTGTCGGGTAGGACCATGACTTTCCGTGGTGGATGTGCCACGCCCGCACGCCGTCATACCGCTCGGACTGTCGCCGTACGACTCGTGTTCCGGCGTTACCGGACCGAATTGGCCGACGGCCACAGCACATCAGAGCCCGAGCGGATGCAGCAGGCCGGCTCGCTTCCCGCCTACGATCGGTAGCGTGCCGCAGGCGGCCCCCAGTTCGAGGAGCCATATTCTCCAAGATCCGGACCATTCCCGGGCCGGCGATCCCACCAAAGCTGAGAGCGGCACCGTTTACGCAGGTCAGAGTCGCCCTAGACCTTTATTCGTCAGCAAACTGTCAGCATCGGTCGTCGAGGGTCCGCAAGCCATGCCTTCTGGTGCGCCGGTCCGTGGGATGGGGTGGTTTTTCAAGGAGTGCGGGCATCCGCGGTCGCGGGGGACGAAGTGCCCTCACCCGTACAGGATCCGGTATCGGTCTGCGGCCGGGAGACAGGTGGAGGAGTCCTGGTTGGGTGCAGATCTTCTGAGGGTGCCTCGTTGGGGTGATTCGCAGGGGTTCGGGATGTGGTCGGGCGTGCCGGCTTCTACCGTCGCCGGGGTCGA
>NZ_JBIAIV010000029.1:0-92810 GCF_042871645.1 Streptomyces sp. NPDC005774
AGCTACCAAGCCGGACTCCACCTCCGTGCCTCCATGATCTGGATCAAGGACCTCGCGAGGTCCACTCATTGATCACGACTCAATACAGGCCCTAGGTCCGGGGTGGGCCGAGTTCAAGGGCTTCGGTCCGGGGAATGGTCATGACTGTGCCGTGGACACGCCGATGACGCCATGACGTCGGAGGTCATGTGCGGTCCGGTCGACACTGGTACGGCACGAGCTGATCCGCATGGCCCCGCGGTCGTCCCGGAGACCGGGCCGGCCACGGGCCGCGACAACGACAGGACGGATGGCATGCCTCTTCAGGGCGAGTACGAGCCCAGCCCCACGCAGTGGGTGCGCGATCAGGTGGAACTGTACGAGAGCTCCGGCGGCGCCGAGGGGACGACCCTGCAGGGCAGGCCGGTGGTGCTGCTGACCACGCGGGGAGCCAGGAGCGGCAAGCTGCGGAAGACCCCGGTGATGCGCATCGAGCACGAGGGGCGCTACGCGGTGGTGGCCTCGCTGGGCGGAGCACCCCGGCACCCGGTCTGGTACCACAATCTCAAGGCCGATCCTCAGGTGGAACTGCGGGACGAGCAGGTCCTGCGGGACATGACGGCCCGTGAGGTGACCGGGGAGGAGAAGGCCGAGTGGTGGGAGCGGGCCGTGGCGGCGTTCCCTCCGTACGCCGATTACCAGGAGAAGACGGACCGGGTGATCCCGGTCTTCGTGCTGGAGCCGCGCGGCTAGGGCCTCTCGTTTGGATCAGGCCGGGGAAGGGTCCGGAGAGATCCGGCCGAATTTTCTTCGGTTCGGGGTGCATGACGCCCCGGCCGGCGGGCACCCACGGCCCAGGCCCCGCCGCGTCCCCCCGTCGCGGTGGGGCTCGCCCCTGCCGCCACACCGTGGGGGGCTGCCCCGGTCGGGCCCGGTCGGGCCGTGCGGAAGGCGAAAAACGGGGAACGTGGGGCACAGGAACTTTTCGAACGCCTGCACCGACCTGGGAGATCCACGTGGCGAAGAAGAAGAGCAGGAAGAAGCTGCCCCTGGCGTACAAGCCCGTCGGGTTCGCGTTGGGCTGGACGAGTGGCACCGTGGCGGGGGTCGCGTTCCAGAAGACGTGGAAGCTGATCCGGCACGAGGACGACGCCCCCGACGCGCTGGACCGGGACCGCCGATGGGGCGAGATCCTGCTGGCCGCGGCGATCCAGGGCGCCATCTTCGCGGTGGTGCGCAGTGCCGTGAACCGCGCGGGCGCCAAGGCCATCGAACGCTCGACGGGCTCCTGGCCCGCCCCTGAGAAGGGGAGCACCTGACCGGCCCCTCCCCGCCGCATGAAGCCCCCGGCGCCTCTGCGCGCCGGGGCGCTGCCCTCGACAGCCCCGGCCGGCCCCGGTGGGCCCAACCGTTCGGCGGGCGTCAGCCCAGCTTCGGCGCCACCGGGATATCGCAGCGCAGGATGAAGGAGTGCCCGGCCGGGTCGGCGTAGCCACGTTCCTCCAGAGGGCCCGCGGCGTCCTTCGTCTCCACCGGGCGGCCGCCGAGACCCACGATCAGACGTTCCACGGCGTCCAGGTCGTCGACCACGAACTCCAGGTGCGCCTGGAGCGAGTTCTCGGGACGCGGCCAGCTCGGCGCGGTGGCGTTGGCGTCCCGGCGCAGCGCCAGCCGGAAGCCGTCGGCGGCCCGGATCTCCACCCGGTTGGCCTGGGCGTCCACCACCTCCGCCGCCAGCAGCTCGCGGTAGAACTCGGCGAGTTTCTCTGGTTCGGCGCAGTCGAGCACCACCACTCCCGCAGGCACGGTCGGCATGTCTCCTCCACAGGGTCCGGGGTCCGTCCACGGGCCGGGGCGGCTTCCCTGCCCGTACTGGGCACCTGTCCCGGTTCTGCGGATTCAATCAGTGGCAAGTCCATTGATTCCTGTGCTATTTGGGAGAACATGCACCTCAAGTGGCTTGTGCAGTAACGGATATCACGACGGGCACCCTGTGTAGATCATCTAGGATCTGGGCAGTCTCGTTCCGCTTACCAGTTCAACTTTCTTGCCGTGAAGCCGAGTTCGAGTGTGCGGGTCGTCTTTGCGACGGTCCGCTCGCAGGGCGGGGGACTCTGCGTTCCGTCTCCCGAAAGGAATCACATGTCTCAGGACGTCCGGTTCGACCTTCCCTTCAACACCCCGGTCAGCGAGCATCTGGAGTACGCGCGGGCGCGTCATCTGCGCTGGGTGTGGGACATGGGACTGGTACGCAGCCGGGCCGGGTTCGACGAGTACCGTTCCTGGGACCTGCCGCAGGCCGCTGCCCGCACCTATCCGTACGCCTCGGCCGAGGACATGGTCGTCCTGATGAACTGGTTCTCGCTGGCGTTCCTGTTCGACGACCAGTTCGATGCCGGGCGGCCGGACCGGGCGGACGTGATATCCGACGTGGCGCGGGAGCTCATCGTCACCCCGCTGCGGCCGGCGGGGAGCACACCCCGGGTGGTCTGCCCGATCACGGTGGCCTGGGCGCAGGTCTGGGAACGCCTCTCGGATGGCATGTCCCTGACCTGGCAGACCCGGTTCGCCGCGTCCTGGGGCCGGTTCCTGGTGGCCCACTGCGAGGAGGTCGACCTGGCGGCCCGCGGGCTGACCGGGACGCTCGGCCTCGACGAGTACGCCGTGTTCCGGCGCCGTACCGTCGGCATCCACCACAGTATCGACGCCGGTGAGCGCAGCCGCGGCTTCGAGGTACCGGCGCGGGCGATGGCCCATCCTCTGATGGAGCGGATGCGTGATCTGGCCGCGGACACCATCGGGTTCATGAACGACATCCACTCCTTCGAGCGGGAGCGGCGCCGCGGAGACGGCCACAACCTGATCGCCGTACTGCACCGGGAGCGCGGCTGCTCGTGGGAGGAGGCCGCGGCCGGGGCGTATCGCATGACGACCGCCTGCCTGGACGAGTACCTGGAGCTCGAGGCGCGGGTGCCCCGCATGTGCGACGAGCTCGCGCTCGACGCGGACGAGCGCGAGCGGGTGGACAAGGGCGTGCAGGCCATCCAGCACTGGATCGAGGGCAACTACGAGTGGGCCCTGACCAGCGGCCGGTACGCGGCGTCGAAGGAGGGCGAGGTGGCCACGGCCGAGCAGGCGGGCCGCGGCTCGGTCGACGATCTGCTGACCGTGTGAGCCGGTCGTGCTGCCCGGCCCCGTGGCGGGGCCGGGCAGCACGACCGGTCACGGTGTCCGGTCACAGCGGCCGTTGCGGTGTCGCCCGGTGTCAGATGCTGAACTCGACCGGCAGACGGTCCAGCCTGGTCTCCCAGGAGGAGGCGGTCGAGGACAGTTCGCCCGGCGGCACCGCCAGGCGCAGATCCCGCAGCCGGTGCAGCAGGACGTCCACGGCGATCTCGATGACGGCTTGGCCGATGTTCTGGCCGGGGCATTCGTGCGGGCCCCCGCTGAACGCCAGATGCGACTGGTTGCCCTGTACGGACACCCCGGCGTCCGGACGGATCTCCGGGTCCCGGTTGCCCGCCGCGAGGCCCAGGACCAGCAGATCGCCCTGGTGGACCCGGTGACCGCCGATCTCCAGGTCGCTGGTGGCGAACCGGCCGGGCAGCACCGCGAGCGGCGGGCTGTTCCACATGACCTCCTCGACGGCCGCGGAGACGTTCAGCCGGCCACTGATCAGCCCGGACAGCAGGGCGGTGTCGGTGAGGACCAGCTGGAGCACCCGGGCGAGCAGGTTACTGGTGGTGGTGTGGCCGGCGATCAGCACCAGACGCAGATGGCTGACCACCTCCTCCTCGTCGAGCCGGGCGGGGTGCGCCAGCAGGGCGGTGGCGAGGTCGCTGCCGGATTCGGACCGCTTGCGGACGACGAGCGCGCCGAGGATCTCCTGGATGCGGCTGTCGTGTGTGACCGCGTCCTCGCCGCCCTTGAGGACCTGGGCACACGACTCGACCAGGTCGCGTCCCTCGGCCTCGGGCATTCCCAGGACGCGGGTGATCACCAGCATCGGCAGATGCTCGGCGTAGTCGCTCACCAGGTCGGCACGGCCGGTGTCCGCGAAGCCGTCGATCTCCTTGTTCGCGAAGTGCGTGGCGTGCCGGCGGATGCCGCGTCCGGCCGCGGCCTGGAGTCCGTCGGTGACGGCTCCGCGCAGCCTTCGGTGCGGCTCGCCGTCCTGGGAGACGCAGTCGGGGCGCCAGCCGAGCATCGGGACCAGCGGCGAGGTGTCCGCGATGCGCCCGTCGCGCTGGTCGCGCCAGATCCGGGCGTCCCGGGTGAACTGGCGGGGGTTGTCGAGCACCCGCCGGATGTCCCGGTAGCCCAGCACCAGCCAGGCCGGTACGTCGCCCTCCAGGAGTACCGGCGCCACCGACCCGTGTTCCTTGCGCAGCCGTTCCTGGACTCCCGCCGGGTCGGTGGCCAGGGCCGGCCCGTACAACCGGGCGGGGTCCGCGCCGGGATGGGCGACGGGGCAGCCGCGGGCGGCGCCGGGGGCGTTCCCGGCCGGGTCGCTCATCGGGACTCCACGGCCGTGGCCGAGCGGTCCCGCAGGTGATGGATGAGGGTGATGAGCACGTCGCGGCTGGCGGACCGGTCGCGGGCGTCGAAGGCGACGACCGGGATGTGCGCGGGGATGTCCAGAGCGTCCCGGATCTCGTCCACCGGGTAGTCCTTGGAGTCGGGGAAGACGTTGAGGGCGATGACGAAGGGCACGTGCTGCCGTTCCATCTCCTCGATCGCCCGGAAACTGGAGGCCAGCCGGCGGGTGTCGACCAGGACGACCGCGCCGAGCGCCCCCTTGAACAGCCCGTTCCACAGGAACCAGAACCGCTCCTGGCCGGGCGTGCCGAACAGGTACAGCACCAGGCTGTCGTTGAGGCCGATCTTGCCGAAGTCCAGGCTGACGGTGGTCTCCGTCTTGTCGGCGACGCCGATGAGCCGGTCCACGTCGGCGCTGGCCTGGGTGAGGGTCTCCTCGGTGGTGAGCGGCTTGATGTCGCTGACCGACCGGACCATCGTGGTCTTTCCGGTACCGAAGCCGCCGGCGATCATCACCTTCACCGAGCGGGTGTCCCCGGCCGTATGCCGGCCGGCCTGGTCAAAGCCTTTCAAGTCCACTGAGTACCTCCTCAAGGAGCGCGAGGTCGGGCCCGCGGCCGGCGTCGTGGGCCGGAATGGGGTCACGGGCTTCGACGCGGCCTGTGTCCAGCAGGTCCGACAGCAGTACGGCGAGAATGTTGAACGGCAGCCCGAGGTGGGCACCGAGTTCGGCCGCGGAGAGCGGTTCACGGCAGCGCCGGATGATCTCCTCGTGCTCGTGCTGCATCCCCGGGACGGGGTCCGAGCGGGAGACGACAAGGGTCGCCACGTCGAGACTCGACGCCGAACCGCCCGGTCCGCTGCGCCCTCCCGTGAGGACGTAGTAGCGCTCGAGACCGGACGGGTCCGACGGCCGGCGGGGAGCACTCATCCAGAGTGCTCCTCCTGGCGCACAGTGGTGCCGAGCAGCTCACCCATCCTGCGGGCGAGGTCCCTCATCTGGTGTCCGAGCAGACCCTGGTCCAGGCCCTCGCGGGCGAGGACACCGAGGTAGGTCTCCACGCCCGCCCGGACCACGAAGAGGTGGCCGCCGTCGACCTCGATCATCGCCAGCCGCAGTTGCCCCGCGTAGGCGGGGAACTGTTCGGCGACCGGCTGGGCCAGTGCCTGCAGGCCGGCGACCACGGCCGCGAAGCGGTCCACGTCGTCGGGGTCCTCCGCCCCGAAGGAGGTGATGGCCTTGCCGTCGCTGGAGGCCACAAGGGCGAAGCGGATCTCCTGGATGCTCTCGACGAGATCGCGGAGCGCCCAGCTCACGTCGTTTCCCTGGTGTGTCATGGGGTGTGGTCGCTCTCCTCGGTGCGGTGCTTCGTGTACTCACGTCCTGCGGGGGTGTCACCGGCGGTCGCCCCGGGCGCCGCGCCGGTGTCGCGTTCTGCGGATTCGCGTCCGCCCGCGTCGCGCCCCGCGATGTCGCGCCCGGCGGTGGCGAAGGCGGCGAGTCCGGTGAAGGACGCGTCCGGTGGTACGGCGGTGACGGAGCTCCGTTCGCCGCGCTCGGGTCGTCCGGTCCGCCGCGGCTCCGCCTCGGCCCGCCTGCTGCTGCGGCGCCGGGGCAGCCCGCCGGGCGTGGTGTCCACCGCCCCGGCGGACTCGGGAAACGTCTCGGAGCCGGGTGCCTCGGCGGAGTCGGCCGGCCAGAGGTCGGCCTCCCCGTCGTCGGTGACCGCGGTCCACGGCAGGACGGGCGTCGCGGCGGGTGCTGCCACGGCCTCGGTGACCGTGGGCAGCGGGCTGAAGTACTTGTGCGGTACGACGACCACCACCGAGGTACCCAGCCAGGGCGAGTCGGCGAAGGTGACGCGGATGCCGTAGCGGCGGGCCAGGACGCCGACGACCCGCAGGCCGATGTTCGCGTCCTCGGTGATGCCGCCGATGCCCGCGCCGGGCGCGGTGCCCGCGAGGGCGTGCTCGGCCTCGCGCTTCTTCTCCTCACTCAGGCCCTTGCCGGAGTCCTGGATCTCGATGCCGACGCCGTTCGGGACCTCCTTGCCGGAGACCACCACGGGCTCGGTGGGCGGTGAGTAGCGCGCCGCGTTGTCCAACAAGTGGGCGAAGATCAGCGTGAGGTGGTCCACCAGGCCGCCGTCGACGCCGAGTTCGGGCAGCCGGCGCAGCTGGACGCGGTGGAAGTCCTTGATCCGGCCGATACCGCCGCGCATCACACTCAGCAGCCGCTGCGGCTCCTGCCACTGCCTGCCCGGCCGGTCCGAGCCGCCGAGGACGCCGATGCTGGCGGCGAGACAGTCGGCGGGGCCGATCTCCTGGTCGAGCTCCATCAGGCCCCGGGCGACGGCCGGGATGCGGCCGTGCTCCCCTTGCATCTCGTGCAGCCGGCCACGGAGTTTGCTGGTCAGCACGTGGATGCGGTTGCCGATACTGATGACGGCCTGTTCGGCGGAGGTGGAGCGGTCGAACTCCTCCTCGAGCGCCATCAGGGAGGTCCGCAGTATCTTGCGCAGTTCGGCCTGGAGTTCGGCGCCGGTCTCGGTGCCCCGGTGGACGCTCGGCAGCAGGTCGTCGATGGCGTCACCGGCGCGCAGGCACTCGATCGCCTCGGGCAGTCGCTCGTCGGCGAGCCGGGCCACCGCGGCGAGCTGATGCGCCAGCCGCTCCTCCATGGCTTCGGCCTGCTCGGCGATCCGGGCTTCGTGTTCCCCGGCCTGCTCGGCGAGTTGTGCGTCGTGGTGCTCGGTCCACTCGGCGATCCGGGCCTCGTGGCGCTCGGTCAGTCCGGCCAGCCGTGCTTCGAAGTCCTGTGTCTGTTCGGCGAACCGCTTCTCCTGGTCGGTGCGCTCGGCGGCGAAGTCCCGTTCCAGGCCCGCCGCCCGCTCCCGCCATTGCAATGACTTCTGCGACTGCTCGGCCTGTGCGGCACGGAGGGTCTCCTCGGCCCGGAGCAGCCGGGTACGGGTGCGGAGCAGCAGTCGTACGCACAACGCGCCGGCCGCGGTGGCGGCGGCGCCGGCGACGGCGGCCGTTATTCGCTCCGAGCTCATGAACGTGGCGGCGATCGTCCCGCCGCCCAGGCCCAGCGGCATCAGCCACCAGCTGTACCAGGCGGCAGGGGGCCGCGCCGCCGGTGGCGAAGTGGCGAGTTCCATCTGCATCCTTCGAAGCAACACGATCAGACATGGGGGGTGTGCAAGGGGACCGCACTCATGGGTGCGTATCGCGAACTGGCGCGGCGCGATCGCTCCAACTCGCAGCGCTGACAAGGAGCTTATCGGTTCCGACCGTAAAAGGATCACGTTCGGGAGGTGGCGGAAGTGAGGGTTCCGTCACGCCCGCGAGGAGGGGTGGCGAGAACAAGTGGCTTGACGTGTCAGGTCAGTTGAGCTTCCAGGCGGGCCCTGGGTCGCCTGCGACCGCGCCGCACGGCACCCGACTGGCCAGATTCGTAAGAACTCGATCGCAATTCGAAGACATATGACGATCAAACATGCCCACATCCATGTGCTCGGGGGTAACTTGCAGTGCGGGGACCGGCGTTGGGGACCGATCCGTGCACGAAGCAGGCTGGAGGCGATGGCGTGGTGCGGCACCAACCTGCACCGCCGACCCGGTTTCTCCGCGTCCGTCAGGAGCGGGGGCACACGGTGCTGGATTTCCGCGGCGAGATCGACATCGTCGCGGAGGTGGAGGTCGTCCCGCACCTGGACGCGGCCACCTCGGACCCGAAGTGCCGCGTCGTGATCGATCTGACCCGGGTCGAGTTCCTGGACGCCTCCGGTCTGCGCCTGCTCTACCGCGCCCGGCAGCGGGTCCTGGAGCAGCACGGCAGTCTGCACCTGGTGTGCACCGACGCGCTGACCCTGCGGGTGCTGCGGATCACCGGCCTGGCCCGGCTGCTGCCTCCGCGGCCGACCCTGGACGCGGTCCTGGACCAGCCCGAGGCCACACCGGGCCCGCTGTGAGGAGCGAGTGCTCTTCGGTCGGTGGCGCGTCGAACAGGGCGCTCACGGACTCACCGTTGTGAATGCGCCGTACCGCCTCGGCGAGCGCCGGGCGATGGAGCAGGACCCGCAGCTTGTCCGTTGGCCGACGGGCACCGAGAAGAAGCCGTGCACCCGCGGTGCGTGCGGGGTCATCGCCAGGACGGGGTTGAGCGGCACACCGAGCGTGCGGACCTCCGCCGCCGGTTCCGGATGGGCGCTGCCGCTGAACACGGCGATGTCCCGCACGGGCCGGCTCCTCGAATGACCATGTCGACCGGAAGGCTCATGCCACCGGCCCCGGACCTTTGGGCCGCCGCCGTCCGGTCACCGCGGGGCGCCATCCGGTGACCCCTTCGGCCATCGCTTCGGCGACTCCTCCAGGACTCCCGGCACGCCGTGCGCCCCCGCATGCTTCCAGCGGTGCCCTTCAGACCTCAACTCCCGTGCCTGTTCCGTGAAGTGAGGGGCATCCGGTCAGTAGGAAGGAGGACTGTCACCATGACGACTCCCATCAGGCGCCTCCCCGGGCGCGTGCCGGGCTGGGCGAAGGTACTCACCGCGGTGGTGGTGGTGCTCGCCGTGCTCTTCGCCGGGATCCGGCTGAGTGTCCTGCCGGGCCTGAAGGACCTGTTCGGTACGGAGACCCATGACCGCTCCGGTCCCGCGCTGCTGGAATCCATCCAGGACATCAGCCGGTACGACGCGGCGACCGGCAACTTCCAGGTCGTGGTGGACCTGGAGAAGGACACCAGGTTCCTGCCCGACGCTATCCGCGGCAGCCGCACCCTGTACGTGGGGGCGGGCACCGTCGACGCCTACGTCGACCTCGGAAAGCTCGGCAAGGACGACGTACAGGTCGACGAGGACCGTACGTCCGCGACCCTGCGCCTGCCGCACGCCCGTCTCGGCACTCCGGCACTCGACCCCGAGCGTTCCTACGCCGTCTCCAAGGAGCGCGGGCTGCTCGACCGGTTCGGGGACCTCTTCTCGGACAACCCCAACAGCGAACAGGCCGTGCAGAAACTCGCGGTGCGGCACATCGGCGCCGCGGCGAAGGAGAGCGAACTGACCACCCGGGCCGAGAGCAACACCACAGGGATGCTCGAAGGTCTGCTGCGCTCCCTGGGGTTCACGAAGGTGGACGTCGCCTACGGCGACTGAGCGGCAGCGGTGTCCGCCCCCGGCCCGGCGTCACGACGGCGCCCCGAGCGGCCGGCCCATCCCATCCATGACAGCAGTTGACGGTCGGAGGAAGGAATGACCCGTACAGCCTCACGCCCGCGCTTCGCGTGGCGCCGGAAGCCGGACAGCGATCCACCCGGACGTGACACCGGGGGCCGCGGGAACGAGCGGCGTCCGCTCCCGCTGCCGGTCCGGCTGCTCGTGATGCTCTGCGCCTTCGCGTTCATGGTCGTTTTCGCGGTGGCGCTGGCCCGGATCACGCTGCAGCCCTCCCCCGCCTCCGAGGCCCTGATCCACACCAATCTGCATCCCGGCCGTTCCCTGCAGGCCTATCTGGACCAGCCCGCGCTGCGCGACGCCGTCCGTCAGGTCGGCGGCAACCTCCTGCTGGGCGTGCCCTTCGGCGTCCTCGCGCCGGTGCTGGCGCCGCGCACCCGCGGATTCGTACAGGTGCTGCTGCTGACCGGAATCGTGATGCTGATGGTGGAGTTCGCTCAGGGCGCCCTGATCACCGGCCGTGCCTTCGACATCGACGACGTCATCCTGAACACCAGCGGGGCGCTGATCGGATACCTCCTGCTGGGGCGCCGGCTCAGCCGGGCCGTGCACGCACGCAGGCCGAGGGCCGGGTCCGCGTCGAAAACCAGGACCAAGGCCAAGCCTGCCGCCAAGGCGAAGAGCGCGCCGAAGGGCACGGCACGGGGGGGCCTGCTGCGGAGCAGGGCGAAGGGCAGGGGCCGGGCCGGGGCGGGAGTCGAGGCGGAGTCCGGGAGGAAGACCAGGGCGGAGACATGACCCGCGGCGGACACCGGGCCTGCCCGGTGTCCGCCGCGGCGCCTACCGGCGCAGGGTCCAGGTGTGCTTGTCCCCGCCGACCCAGCGGACCACGTCCGGGTCGTCGAGATCATGGACGGTGATCCCGAACGCGGCGGCGGCCAGCAGCACGTCGGTGATGGCCTTGGCCTCGCCGATCACTTCTCCGTCGATCTCCACGATCCGGAACGGCGGTGTACCGGGCTGTACGCCGAGCACCATGATCCGTGGATGGGCCGTGTACGGGCCCGCGCTTTCGGTCATGCATACGAGCGTAGAGCGCAAACCGGACGAGCGCGGGTCGCGTGCCGGCGGCAGGAGGAAACTCGAGCGGGCGCCGGGGCCCGTGGGGGCCTTCGGCCGCTGTCCTGGTCCGTCCGTCGCGCGGCCGCCTGTGCCCTGGGGCACCTTGGAGCGCGGGGCACCCTCATGGCGCCCGTCGAGGCGCTGGAACGGATCGCCTTTCCGCCGGCTCGGTCCCTGGCACCGGCGTACCGCGTCCGTGCCTTCCGTACCGCCGCCCGAGGGCTGACCGGGCGGCGGCCGGGCCGGGTGCGGGCGAGGCGCGTTGACAAGCGGCGGCCGGGGCGCTGGAGTCGTGGGAGCCACCTCAGGGCATCGGCCCGAAGACCGCGCAGGTGGCACGGAAGGCGCCGGCCGGTGAGGCGCCCGGCTCCGCGCACCCTCGAGGAGGAGTCCGCCGGCACTACGCCGGCACGGGGCGGGCAGGAGTGACGCACATCACCGCAAAGTCGGAGCATTCGACCGGAACACCTGGAACACACCGGGACCGTCCTCCGTTGAAGAGAACGTGGGTGCGTAAGGAACAGTGCCCCCGGGCCACACCTTCCGCCCACAGGGACGATCGTTCGGCTGAAGCCCTGTGGAGCCCTTGCCGAGAGGCGACCGCCTCCCGTACCCACCACCGAGCCGCCCCGACCGTGATTCCCCCGTCGCGGTCGGGGCTTCCTCTTTCCGTCCGCGGGCGGGGGCGAGCAGGAACTCCCCCGTTGCGCGGGCACGCTCCGTCGTACAGGTCCTTGATGCGCTACGCGGAGGACTCGTCCGGTACCGGCTGCTCCGGGTCGGCGGAGGCCGAGTGCGGCGCGCCCCGCCGACCGGTCCCGGCCTCGTCCGTGTCGGGGACGTCGGGCTGCCGCTCCGCGGCCGCATCCGCGTCGGACTCCTCGGCGGCCACACCCTCGTCGACGCCCTGGGCGACCTCCCAGGGGTCCTCGCCCTCGCCCGCCTGCTGGTCGGGCAGATCACGGGGGATGCCCCGGCCGTTCTCACCCGGTCCTTCGTGGCGGTGGTCGGTCACGGCACGCTCCCTTCTTCCGTAAGCGGTTCCGCTCTTCCGTGCGCGTGCCGCGCGGGTACCGCCGCGGCACGCGGCGAAACGCTCAGTGCGGCGTCCGTTCCCGCAGAGCTCTGCGCCAGGCGGGCGGCGGGGATTCCGGGTCCGGGTCGGGGCGTCGTCCGCCGCGGGCGAAGAAGTCGGCGAGCGGCAGGATCGCGGCGCCGACCGTGACGGCGTCGGGGCCGAGGCTGCCCAGCTCGATCGTCACGTTCTCAGCGGGATGGCGCAGCGCGTACGACAGGGCGTGCCTGCGGACGGCGGGCAGGAAACGGGCGCCGAGCTGGAGGCCGGCCCAGCCGCCCACGAGGATGCGTTCCGGCTGGAAGAGGTTGATCAGGTCGGACAGGCCGGCGCCCAGGTACTCGGCGGTCTCCTCCAGCACGGCGAGCGCGACCGGGTCGGCGGCGACGGTGCCGGAGGGGTAGGCGGCGGCAAGCATCGCGGTCAGCGCCGTCTCCTCGTCGACGCCTCGGGGAACCCGGCCACCCTCCTCCCCCCACCGGGCGAGCAGCGACTCTGCGCCCGCGTAGGCCTCCAGGCAGCCGAGCGCACCGCAACGGCAGCGGCGTCCCCGGACCCTTACGGTCAGGTGCCCCCATTCGACCGCGCGGCCGTGCTCCGCCTCCGGGGTGACTAGGCAGGCACCGACGCCGGAGCCGAAGAGCACGACGAGGGCGTTGCGCGCGCCGCGTCCCGCCCCGAACCACATCTCGGCCTGGCCGAGGGTCCTGGCCCCGTTGTCGATGAAGCAGGGCACGCCGTCGGGCAGCGGTGAGCCGTTGCGCAGCAGGGACTCCAGCTCGATGGCGTCCCACCCGATGGTCTGTCCGTGTACGACGGCACCCCGGTCGGGCGTGTGCTCGACGATGCCGGGGACGCCGATGCCGACACCGAGCAGCCGCTCGGGAGCGAGGCCGGCGGCGGCGAGCACCTCGGTGATTCCGGCGTGTATGTGGTCGACGATGACGTCGACCTCGTAGCGCTGCTGCTCCAGCGGACGCTCGGCTCGGGCGAGCTCGGTGAGCGTCAGGTCGAACAGTTCGACGCGGACCCGGGTCTCGCCGACGTCCACGCCGATCATGTGGCCGCTGTCCGGTGTCACCCGGAGCAGGGTGCGCGGACGGCCTCCGTCGGAGTCGACACTGCCCGCCTCCTCCACCAGGCCGTCACCGATCAGGTCGGCGACGACATTGCTCACCGAGCCGGAACTGAGCCCGGTCACCGGGCCGAGTTCGAAGCGGCTGAGCGGTCCGTCGAAGTAGAGCCGCTGCAGCACGGCCCCGCGGTTGGCCCGCCTGAGGTCGCGTACCGTGCGCCCGCTCCGTCCCACCATATGGCTGCTCCTCCCGAACCCCTGCCCGACCTGCAACATACCGCCGGGAACCGCCTCGGCGCGACTTTTCCGCACCCTTATTTAATGTGGTGAACTAAAGCTGTCCGCTCACACCGTCCGGGCACACCCCGGAAAACCGTTGGATCGGACTCCTTCGGGATCCTTACCGTGGGGCGGAAACCCGGGTCTCCCTGGTTTCGACAGGCCGTAGCAGGAGAACACCGGAGGACCCCATGAGATCACTCACCGACCAGGACATACGCGGTTCCTTCGTCAATTGCTCGAAGGGTGAGGCCAAGCGTCTGTTCGTGCCGCGCGACCTCGGGGAGCGGGTCTGGGAGGATCTGGACTTCCTGGGCTGGCGGGATCCGGGCGCGCCCGACCGCACCTACCTGGTCACCGAGCGGGCGGACCAGGACCGTCCGGTCGGGGTGGCGCTGCGGTTCCAGCCCGCGCGACGAGGCTTTCTGCACCGCAGCATGTGCTCGTTGTGCCTGACGACGCACCCGCGCGGGGGCGTCTCCCTGATGACCGCGCGCCGGGCGGGCGCGGCGGGACGCGAGGGCAATTCGGTGGGTGCCTACATGTGCACCGACCTCGAGTGCTCCCTCTATCTGCGGGGCAGGAAGGTACCGAAGTCGGGGATGCGGATCGAGGAGACCCTCACGCTCGACGAGCAGATCGCCCGCACCCTGAGGAATCTGTACGCCTTCCTCGACAAGGTGTGACGTCCCGAGAGCTCCGGTGGGCCATCGGTCCGCGAGCGTCCCCCGGGGGTCTCCTGAGCATCGCCGTGTCCCCCGCACGACTGTGGAACCTCCCGAAGACGTTCGACGCTTCCGATGAGGGGGAAGCGTCGAAGGATGCGAGTGGTACGTGAGTGGACCGCGCCGGCCAGAGGGTTCGTCAAGCGGCACCGTGATCCGGAGATCGTGCAGATGCTCCGCTCGACGGCCGCGGCGACGGTCTCGTACGTCATCGCGCTGCGGCTCAGCCCGGGGTCCGCCCCGCTCACCGCGCCGCTGACGGCGCTGCTCGTCGTCCAGGTCACCCTGTACTCCACGCTCACCACCGGCGTGCGCCGGGTGAACGCCGTGGTGGCCGGGGTGGTCGTCGCCATCCTCTTCAGCCTTCTGGTGGGCCTGACCTGGTGGAGTCTGGGTCTGCTGATCCTGGCGTCGCTGTTCGTCGGACGCTTCGTACGCGTGCACGAATTCGTGCCCGAGGTGGCGATCAGCGCGATGCTGGTGCTCGGCGTGACCTCGGTCGGGGACGTGGCGTGGGTGCGCATCCTGGAGACGCTGATCGGCGCCGTGGTCGGACTCTCGTTCAATCTGCTCCTGGCCCCGCCGGTGTGGGTGGAGGAGGCCGGTGAGTCGATCGAGGGGCTGGCCCGGCGGGTGCGGCAGCTGACGCTCCGCCTGGGCGAGCAGGCCGCCGGGCATCCGGCCCACCACGAGGCGGCGGCGCGGCTGCACGAGGCGCGACGGCTCGATCACGACATCTCCGAGGTGGACGCGGACCTCCGGCAGGCCGAGGACAGCCTGCGGCTCAACCCGCGCGTGCGCGAGGGCCTGCTGCACCGGGTCGTGCTGCGCACCGGGCTGGACACCCTGGAGATCTGCACCGTCGTCCTTCGGGTGCTGGCGCGCACCTTCACCGACCTCGCGAAGGAACGCGAGCCTGGCCCCCTGTTCTCGCCGGCGGAGGGCGCCCTCGTCGAGCGGCTGCTGTCCGAGATCTCCGACGCGGTGGTCAGCTTCGCGGTACTGGTCACCGCGAGTGTCAGTGAGAGCGCGGAGTCCGCGGAGGACCGGCTCACCGCCGAACTGCGGCAGGCCGCCACCACGCGCGACCGGCTGGGCCGGCTGCTGCTGGAGACGGTGCGCGCGGACGCCCGGCAGTGGCAGCTGTACGGCGCGCTGCTGACCGAGGCCGACCGCATCCTGGACGAGATGGACACCGAGCACCGGTCGCACCGGCTGCTGGAGGAGCTGGACCGGCACACCCGTGAGCAGCGGGAGCGCATGCCCCGGATCACCCGGACGCGGGACCGGCTGCACATTCCCGGCCGGCTGCGCCGGAACCGCCGGGGTATCGCCGGGCGTTCTCGGTGAGGGAAGCCGGCGGCGGGCGGGTACGGCGCCGGCCACGAGCACACCACACGAAGGGGGGCGCGCGGATGGCCGACACCGGCGTGCGGATCGACGGGAACACCCTGCGGCTGCCGGGCGGGGCGGCGGTGCGGTTCATCCGCACGCTACGGCTGCCGGAGACGGGCACGCACGCCCTGCCCCCGGGCCTGGGCGAGTTCCCGGTGCGGCGGGTCGCGGACTACGCGGACTCGGTGTCCGGGGCCTGGCGGGCGCGCGGCGGGGTGATGCTGCCGGTGTATCTGCGGGAGGCCCTGTGGCTGAGCTTCGCGGGTACGAAGGAGCCGGCCGCCTTGCAGGTGGGGGTCGGCAAGGTGTGCGCGGTCTCGGGCCGCCCGTGGAGCGACCGGCTCGCCCGCTCGCCGCAGAACTACGTGGTGCTGCCCCGGCAGCGCTGGCTGGACGGCATCAACTCCGGCAAGGGCACGGTCCGCCAGTTCGTGGCCGTGCCGCTGGGCCTGGGCGCGACGGTGGAGGGCCAGGTCACCGGCGAGGAGGTGTGGGGCGGCGTCCAACTGCAGTCCTTCCCGCTCGGCGAGGACGCGCTGGCCCGGTGGCGCCGGGCGGAGCAGGAGCGGCTGGAGCGGCAGCGGGCGGAACTGGCCGCCCGGCCGCCGGCCCACACCGAGGGGTACGGCGCCGCACGCGCCATGGCCGCGCCGCCCGCGCCGGGCGCGGCCCCCACGGGGCCCCGCGACGCGCCCCGGCCCGCCGCGGCGATGGGTCTCGGTGTCGGCGGTTCCATGCGGCAGGAGGTCTACCAGGACGACCGGCCGCCGACGGACTGGGCCGAACAGCCCTCGGGGCGGGTGTTCGTCCACCTGGTGACGCCTCCCGAGTGGCGGCGCATCACGGGCGAGGCGCCGCCTCCCTCCCCGGTGGACCGGGCCGCCTACACCCGGGCGGGGCTGCCCTGGTTCGACTACTACGACCAGGACGCGCAGGACCTCGGCCCGGCCGGCCCGCTCCCGTCGGTGAAGCCGGTCGGCGACTGGCTCGGGGACGACCACGAGCCCTGGCAGCCGCCGTCGCCACACCAGGTGAAGCGGCTCGGTGACGCGCCGGGCAAGCCGGTGGAGGACGGTGACTGGTAGCTGCCGGGCGTCGAGGGCATGGACAGGGGCCGCTCGTGTGCGCGGTGTCCGGTCAGCCGTCGCCGTCGGCGCGTTGTCGTTGCAGCGGACGGGGGCAGGTGACCGCGCTCGCCTGGGAGAGGAGTACGTGCATACGTTCGGTGAGCTGACCGAGGTCGTCGGCGGGCCGGTGGAAGGGCAGCCGTACGTCACCGCCCGCGCGGACGCGTTCGATGCGCAGGGTGAGTCCGTGCCGGTCGACGGCGAGCGGCTGGACGCGGACCACGCCGTGCAGGCTGTCCGGTTCGACCAGACGGGTCAGCCGCTCGACCGCGTCGCCGTGGCAGTCGGCGAGGTGGGTCAGCAGCCGGGCCTCGGCGGTGGCCAGCGGGTCGGGCCGCGCCGCGGCGAACTCGTCCGGGTCGACGACGACGGCTCCGGACTCCTGCCGCAGCACCACCCGTGTGGGACGGAAGGCGAGGTGGTCGTCCTCGGTGGTGAACCAGCCGGCGAGCCACAGCCGGGCGCGGATCCTCTTCCGCACCGGGACGGGTGCGACGTCGGCGAACTCCAGTACGGCGGACGGTTCGCCGCGGGGCGCGCAGATCGCGGCGGTGAGCAGCGCGCTGTCCTCGGGCACGTGCAGCAGGATGCGGCCGTCGTCGGTCACGTCGTGCGCGCCGACGAACTCCTCGCGCGAGCCCTCCGCGGTCACCGCGCAGGACCATGCGGTGGCGAGCACGGAGCGGGCCCGCTCCGCCGCGCCGGGCTCGGCCGTCCAGCCGTGCGTGTCGTCACCCATCCTCGAACCTCCTATTAGGTAAGCCTTGCCTAACCTAACGAAGATCGTGGCGTACGCCAAGCGGATCGCATGACCTTTGCGCGACCGCTCAGGGCGTGAGGACGCCGAGCAGGGCGCGTGCGCACAGGTCGCGCACCTGCTCCCGGCTCAGCTCGGAGCCGCGCAGCCACTCCAGGCACACCGCGGTGGTGAAGGCCAGCCAGCCGCGCACGGCGAGGCGCGCGTCCGGCCGCCGCCCGAGCACCGGGCCGAACTCGGGGTCCCCGGCCAGTACCTCCAGGATCTGCCGCTCCTGCGCGGCCAGAGCCCGGTGGTAGACCCGGCGCACCGTCAGATCCCCTGCCGCCTCGGCACGGTGGAAGGCGCGGTAGCCGTGCGCATGTGCCGCCACGTACCCCAGGTACGCGTCGAGCCCCGACGCCAACTGCTCCCGGACGGGGGCTCCGGGAACCGCCGCGGTCATACGCAGCATCCGGTCGCTCTCGCGCTGCACCACCGCCGCGAAGAAGTCCCGTTTGGTGGGGAAATAGTGGTACAGCAGGCCTCGCGAGACCCCGGCGATCCCGGCCACCCGCTCGATCCACACGTCGTCGTACGGACTCTCCGAGAACAGCCGCGCGCCGACCGACAGGAGCTGCTCGCGACGCTCCTCGGTGCTGAGCCGGCGCCGCGTGCGCCCGCCCTCGTCCACGGCCATTCCCGCACCTTACTTGACGCCGGTTCAGCAACCGGACCAGACTGGAAAGGCGTATTGAACCCGCGTACAACACGGGTTCCGCGGGCACACACCGCGTCGCAGTCGCTTGCCGGACCGAAGGGGATCGCATGGCGGAGACGACGACAACGACCGTGCCGCCGAGGGGATTTCGCGGCGCGGAGCAGGGCTGGCCCGCACTGCACCGCATCCCGCGTCCTCCCCACCGGGTCCCGTTCGTCGGTGACGTCATCGGCTCGAGCAGAAGCACCCCGGTGCAGGACTCGATGCGACTCGCCCGCCGGCTGGGACCGATCTTCCGGCGGAACGCCTTCGGCAAGGAGTTCGTGCTGGTGTCGGGTGCGGAACTGGCGGCCGATCTGGCCGACGAGGCGCGCTTCGCCAAGCATGTGGGGCTGGGCGTGGCCAATCTGCGGCCGCTCGCGGGCGACGGCCTGTTCACCGCATACAACCACGAGCCCAACTGGCAGCTCGCCCACGACGTACTCGCCCCCGGCTTCAACCGTGAGGCCATGGCGGGCTACCACACGATGATGCTGGCCGTGGCGGAGCGGCTGACCGAGCGCTGGGACGGCGCGGCCGGTGTGGGCCGGACGGTGGACGTGCCCGGTGACATGACCAAGCTGACGCTGGAGACGATCGCGCGCACCGGGTTCGGGCACGACTTCGGGTCGTTCGAACGGCCCCGGCCGCACCCCTTCATCACCGCGATGGTCGGCACGCTCGGCTACGCGCAGCGTCTCAACGCGGTGCCCGCGCCCCTGGCCCCGCTCCTGCTGCGCAGCGCGAGCCGGCGCAACGCCGCCGACATCGACCGCCTCAACCGGATCGTCGACGAGGTGGTCCGGATCCGGCGAGCGGACGGCGGCGGGCAGGGCGATCTGCTCGACCGGATGCTGGACACCGCGCACCCCGAGTCCGGTGAGCGGCTGTCGTCCGAGAACGTCCGCCGTCAGGTCATCACCTTCCTGGTCGCGGGTCACGAGACCACCTCGGGCGCGCTCTCCTTCGCCCTGCACTTCCTCTCCCTGCACCCTGACGTCGCGGACCGTGCCCGCGCCGAGGTGGACCGCGTCTGGGGCGGTTCGGTCACGCCGGGCTACGAGCAGGTGGCCAAGCTGCGGTACGTGCGCCGGGTGCTCGACGAGTCGCTGCGGCTGTGGCCGACCGCGCCCGCCTTCGCCCGGGAGGCCCGTGCGGACACGGTGCTGGCCGGGGAGCATCCGATGCGGCGGGGAGCGTGGACGATGGTGCTGACGCCGATGCTGCACCGGGACCCCGCGGTGTGGGGCCCGGACTCCGAGCGGTTCGACCCGGACCGTTTCGACGCACCGGCCGTACGGTCCCGTCCCCCGCACACCTTCAAGCCGTTCGGCACGGGGGCCCGGGCCTGCATCGGGCGGCAGTTCGCGCTGCACGAGGCGACGCTGGTGCTCGGGCTCCTGCTGCGCCGCTACGAGTTGCGGCCCGATCCCGGCTACCGGCTGCGGGTGACCGAGCGGCTGACGCTGATGCCGGACGGGCTGCGGCTCCGCCCGGAACGGCGGAAAGCGTTGGCGCCGACGCCGCTCGGGCCCACCGCGGACTAGGCCTGGGGGCGGCCGGCTGAGGGCGGGCGGGCTGGTGTCCCGGTCAACGCGAGGGCGTCCGGGGCGTCCGACGGCCTCTCACAGGCCGTGGCCTGGGGTGAGGCGGTTGTCAACGAGCTCGCTCAATGCGCGAGTGGCTCTCGTCCGGCTACGGCTCTTCGTCGGCGACTCGCGCCACCGCCTTCACCATCCGTGGGATGCGGCCCGTTCGGCGACGACGAGCGTCCTGTTCGGCGGTGGCCGGGACGGATGGGACGTCCCGGCCCGGTGTCAGGCTCCCGCCGTCCAGTGGGCGGGGCGGATGAGTGTTCCCGGCAGGGTGGTGCCGGCGCTTCCCCGGGCCGCGTTCAGCTGTGGCTGGGTGAGGAAGAACGCCCCGGTGAGATCGGCGTCCGTGAGGTCGGTGTCGCGCAGGTCGGCGCCGATCAGGTCCGCGCCCCGCAGGTCGGCGCCGGTGAGGTCGGCGGCGATGAGGTAGGCGCCGCGCAGACTCACTCCGCGCAGGTCGGCCCCCTTGAGGCGGGCGCCCATGAGATCGGCGCCCCGGCGGTCCTTCCGGCGCCCGCGCACCCCGGACCGGGCCAGCTCGCTGGCCTTGAGCAGCAGCGTGTTGACGTCCTGCCGGTGCGCGCCCACGTCCAGCTCCCCCAGCTCCTGCGGGGTCCCCCGGGTGAGCTGCTCCGTCGTCTCCAGCGCACGACGCAGGTCCGCGTGCACGGGGCGGGCCGCGGGCAGGGTGAGCGCCTCGGTCAGGTACCACAGCAGCTCGTGCAACTGCCGGACGACCGGGAAGACGTCGAACATGCGGCGGGCCCGCTCCGGCGGCCCGGTGCGCCAGTCCTCTCCGCCGAAGGTGACCTGCGAGACCTTCTGCCCGGCGCCGAAGCAGTCGTACACCGTGCAGCCGCTGAATCCCTCCTGCCTCAGCCGCGCGTGGATACCGCAGCGGTGGTCCTCACGCAGGTTGCGGCAGGGCCGGCCGGCCTGCTTGTCCACCGCGAAAGCGGCGGAGGCGGTGAACGGCAGGGCGACGCAGCACAGCCCGAAACACTGTGCGCAGTCACCGCGCAGTTCGGGGCGGCCGGTCTTCGGTTCCGACATGCCGTTCAGCATACGGAACACGGGACGACGGAACGCGGGGCGGGTGCCGGACCGTACCGCCGTCGGCCGGACTCATCCGGTGAGACCGGGCGCCTCCAGACGGTCGAGCCGCTCGGGGTCGGCAAGGATGTACACGCCGGTGATGCGGCCGTCGGCGACGGTTCCGCGTGCTCCGCTCCCACCGCGCCGTTCCCGCCCGCCTCGTCCGTGCCGTCATCCGTCATCCGTCATCCGTCATCCGTCACCGGGAGAACAGCTCGAAGGAGACCGCGGGCCGGTCGCCGAACCGCTTGCCCGTCTCCCGGGCGTCCCCCGTCAGGAAGCCGCGCACGTACTCCTCGGGATCCTGGTCGGTCAGCGCCTCGATGTAGGCGCGGTGTTCCAGCAGCGAGCGCACCGCCCTGTCCAGGCCGTCCGTCGCGTCCACGGCGTGGGTGGGGGTGCTGGAGCCCGCCACCGCGACCCAGCGGACCCCGCTCCAGGGTTCGAGGCCCTGTTCGGTCAGTTCCGGGAAGATCCACCGGTTGCCGGCGTCACCGGCCGCGTCGAGCACCGCGCGTCCGACGGCCACATGGTCCGGGGTGTTCCAGAAGGTGCCGCCCCAGGTGTCGCGGTGGTTGAGGGTGATGACCAGCTCGGGACGGTGGCGGCGGACCGCGGCGGCGATGTCCCGGCGCAGGGCGGTGCCGTACTCGATGACGCCGTCCCGGTGGTCCAGGAACTCCACCGTCGACACGCCGACCACGGCCGCGCTCGCCCGTTGTTCCCGCTCCCGGAGCGGACCGCACTCGGCGGGGGTCAGGGTGTCGATGCCCGCCTCACCGCGGGTCGCCAGCACATAGGTGACCTCGCGGCCGGCATCGGTCCAGGACGCGACCGCCGCCGAGCAGCCGTACTCCAGGTCGTCGGGGTGTGCGACGACGGCCAGCGCGCGCTGCCAGTCGTCGGGCATGGGTTCGAGTTGAGCGGGTGCCACCTCGGTCATGCCCGCAGACTAACCGCCGCCACCGACAACGCCCCGGGACGCGACACGGCACACACGCCGCACACGGCGCGCGGCGTGCGGGTTCACACCTCGTCGCGGGCCATCGCCAGCAGCCGGTCCAGTACGCGGGGGCCGCCCGCGCGGATGCCGTCGTGCTCGAACTCGTCGGTGACCCAGGTGCGCAGGCCGCGAATCGCCCGCGCGGTGCGCAGCGAGTGGGCCGTGTCGACGTACATGTCGTCGTGGTAGACGGCCGCCACGGCCGGGACCTCGTTGGCGGCGAGGCGGGCCGGGTCGTACAGGGGGGCCCAGTCGGTGCGGGCGGCGAGCAGTTCGGCGGTCTCGCGCAGCGGGCGCAGCGCGGGGTCGCAGTCGAACATCCAGGGGTGCACGGACTCCCCGGTGAACAGCAGGGGCCCGTCGCCCGCGAGGGCCTTCGCCGCGTCGAACCGCGGGAACTCGGCCCGGACCCGTTCGGCGGACCAGGCGGTGGGCCGGGGGGCCTGGCCGTAGATCGGCTCGTGGATGAGTGCGTACAGGGGGTGGCCCGCGTACGAGAGCAGGCCCTGTGCCTGCTCCTGGAACGCGTCGGAGAGCGCCGGGCCCGCCGGGGTGGGGACGAAGGCGTCCTCCAGGAGGTGGTGCAGCTGGTGGCTGCCGTCGCCGCTGCCCAGTACGCGGCCCAGGGACTGGAACGCCTCGACGGTGAGCCGGTAGCCGTTCGGGAGGACGACCTCGTGGCCGAGGAGGTGCTCGGCGATGCGGCGGGCGCGTTCGACGTCCTGCGGGTAGCGGGCGTAGTGGGCGGCGACCTTGCGCTCGATGCGCGGGTAGGCGGCCCGGTAGACGTCGTCGGCGTGGGCGTCCAGGGAGGGGAGGCCGCCTGTGATCACGGCGGTGTCGAGGCCCTCGGGCGCCGTGGAGAGGTAGGCGACGGTGCAGAATCCGCCGAAGCTCTGGCCGAGGACGGTCCAGGGGGCGCCGCCGGTGACCTGCGGGCGGATCGCCTCGCAGTCGCGGACGATCGAGTCGGAGCGGAAGCGGGCGAGGTAGTCGGCCTGCTCGGCGGGGCCGCCGCGCAGCGGAAGCGTCTGCCGGTTGGCGGGGGTGGAGCTACCGGTGCCGCGCTGGTCGAGCAGCAGGACGCGGTACTCCTTCAGGGCCCGGCCGAGCCAGGACGGCTTCCCGACGAATCGGTTCGCCCCGAATCCGGGGCCGCCCTGGAGGTACAGCAGCCACGGCAGGTCCTGGCCCGCCCGGTCGCCGGCGACGACCTCCCGTGCGTACAGCTCGATCGTCTCGCCCGAGGGCATGTCGTGGTCGAGGGGGACGGTGAAGCGGCGGTCGGTGAGGACGACACCGGGCTGGCGGTAACTGACGGTCAACGGGGCTCCCGGGACGAACGGACGGTTGGTCGGACGGACGGACCGCGACCCAGTTCAGCACACGGCCGTCCGGCCGTCGGACCCGGGATCCCGGCATGCGTACAGGACTGGCTGGTCAGCGGGCCGACAGACTGGAGCGCCGGACGACGAGTTCCGGGCGCAGCACGACCCTGCGGTGTTCGTGGGGCGCGGCCGCGGTCTCCGTCTCCTCGAGCAGCAGTTCCGCCGCCAGTGCGCCCATCGTGACGGCGGGCTGGCGTACGGAGGTGAGGGGGACGGCCGCGGCGGCGGCGAACTCGATGTCGTCGTAGCCCACGATGGCCAGGTCGTCCGGGACGCCGACCCCGGCCGCGTACATCGCCTGGAGCACTCCGAGGGCGAGCAGGTCGTTGGCGCAGAAGACGGCGGTGGGGCGGTCGGCGAGCCCGAGCAGCCGCGCGCCCGCGTCCCGTCCGGCGGCGACGTCGAGCCTCTCGGTGGGCAGTTCGCGCAGGGCTTGGGGGCCGAGTCCGGCCTCGGCGAGGGCGTTCAGCGCGCCGGTGCGCCGGTCCCTGACCTGGTTCAGGCCGGGCGGCCCGCTGACGTAGGCGAGGGACCGGTGCCCCGCGTCGACGAGGTGCCGCACGGCCAGGGCGCCGCCGGCGACGTCGTCCACGGAGACCGAGCACTCGGTGGTGCCCTCCGCGACCCGGTCGACCAGGACGAAGGGGATGCCGTGCCGGCGGAAGGCCTCGATGTTGCGGCCGGTGGCGTCGGCCGGGGTGAGCAGCACGCCCCGTACCCGCTGCTCCGCGAAGAGGGAGAGGTAGTCGGCCTCCTCGCTCGCGTTCTGTGCGCTGTTGCAGACCATCACGCCGAGGCCGGCCGCTCGCGCGGCGCGTTCGGCACCGCGCGCCACGTCGACGAAGAACGGGTTGCCCATGTCGAGGACGAGCAGTCCCATGATCCGGCTGCGGCCCGCGCGCAGCTGCCGTGCGGACTCGCTGCGGACGTAGCCGAGCCGGTCGATGGCGGACAGCACCCTGGCCCGGGTCTCGGCGGCGACCGTGTCCGGGCGATTGATCACATTGGAGACCGTGCCGACGGAAACTCCGGCGACGCGGGCGACATCCTTGATACCCACCGACTGGGCCATCGGGCAGGGACCTCCGAGGAGACGAGGGGCGGAAGGCGAGGGGCGGCCGGTGGTCGTTCACATTACCGGCCCGGCCGCCTCGCGGTCGGCGGCGGTCGGATCGGGCGGAACCGGTCGGCGGGGCGGCCGGGAACCGCCCGGGGTCGGACGGGTGGGGCCGGACGGGTGGGGGGTCAGGTGGGCAGTCGGAAGTCGGCGACGTGCAGTGCCGACGGGGTGGTGCCGGTGGACCGCTCCTGGTACATGACCGACAGCACGCCGTCCTGGGCCGGCCGGGTCTCGTCGATCAGGACCTCGCCGAAGGCGTTCAGGCCGGCACCGTCGTACAGCAGGTTCCAGTCGGTGTGGTCCGAGGCCGCGGAGGCGCCGGCGATCCGGCCGTAGGGGAGGACCGCGTAGGCGTTGTCGTACCGGTCGAGAAGCAGCCGGGTGCGCTGGCTGGAGTTCAGGGGGACCGGGATCTCGGTCTTGCGCCAGGTGCCGGAGGCGGTGCGGCGGACGTGGAAGGCGCGGCCGTTCGCGGTGCGGTCGGCGACGTAGTCGGTGGTGCACTGGCCGAAGCGGCCGGGGACGTAGCTGATGATCGCGTGCGGCCGGCCGGCGGAGTCGGTGGACTGGCTCTCCTGGTTCATCAGGGAGTGGTCCGGGTTGAGCGGGTCGACGACCAGGCCGGGGTCGGTGACGGAGACCCGGTCGGCGGTGCCGGTGGTGGCGACGGGGGTGCCCGCGTCGTTGCGCCAGATACGGCCCCGGTCGTCGGAGTAGACGTAGCCGGTGTCGTGGTTGGTGATTCCGCCGGGGCTGCACATGACGGCGCCGTTCTGCTCCCGCCAGGTGAAGAAGGCGTGCAGGCGGCCGCTTCGGTCGTAGTCGATGCCGTGCAGGTACATGTTGCGGGCGGTGGAGGAGCCGTGCTCGCCGCGGTAGGTGCCGGTGGAGGCGGTCCATTCCCCCAGCGCCGTCCAGCGGGTGCCGTCGTACTCGGCCAGCGCGTTGCGGCCGTTGCCCGAGACGCCGGCGCGGTAGCTGAGCTGGAGCCGGCCCTCGGGAGTGGAGACGAACTGCGGGTAGGTGAACTGCGAGGTGAGGGCGAGGCCGTCGAGCGTGGACTGCGGGGCGCCGAAACGGCTCGCGGTCCAGGTCAGCCCGGACGGGTTGTCCATGAGCCCGACGGCGGACTTGATGTAGGTGAAGCCGTCGCTGTGGGAGTCCATGTGGAGGTGCAGGCGGCCGTCGGTCTTCGAGACGCCCATGGAGATGACGTTGTGAGAGTCGTTGTAGCGGAGTGTGTGGCCGACCTTGACGGTCTGCCAGGTGCTCGCGCCTAGGGTGCGGCGGCCTACGACGGCGTTGCGGTCGGCGGTGTACCAGACGGCGTACTGGTGCCCCTTGTGAGTCAGCAGGCCGTTCTTCTGGAAGGAGTTGTTGTTGACCAGGCCGTCGTAGGACACGAAGTAGACGGCCCGGTCGTCGAGGGTGGTGCGGCCGGCCGGGGTGACCGACGGGCCGGGGGTGGCGGCGCCCTCGGCGGGCCCGCCGAGGGCGGGTCCGGCCACGGCGGCGAGTACTGCTCCGGCCAGCAGGGTGCGTCGTCTCATCTCGGGGCTCCTCGGGTGGGGTCCGTGGTCAGGCGAGGTGGAAGACTTCGGTGAGCGGTTTCATCGCCTCGTCCGGGCGGGCGCCGTCGAGGGTCTCGAAGAGGGGGGCCATCTCCGCCTGCCAGCGGGCGTTGACGTCGGTGGCCTCCATGGCGGAGCGGGCGGCCTCGAAGTCCGGGGTCTCGAGGTAGCCGACGAGGAGGCCGTCGTCGCGCAGGAAGAGGGAGTAGTTGTGCCAGCCGGTGGCCGAGAGCGCCTCGCACATCTCGGGCCACACGGCGGCGTGACGTTCGCGGTACTCGGCGATCCGGTCCCGGCGGACCTTGAGCAGGAAACAGACGCGCTGCATGAAGTACCGCTCCTTCGGCGTTTCTTCGGTGGACGTCGACGGGATGCCGGGTCCAGTCGTGCCTCGTACGGCTGGACCGGCGGGCCCGGCTCAGAAGTCGAAGTCGTCGATGTTCTTCGCGTCGAAGACGGTGGGCTTGCCCAGATTGATCACGCCGTCCTTGCCAATGGTGTACTCGCCCATCGCTCCGGCCTCGAAGGTCTCGCCCTCCTTGCCGGTGATCTGGCCGGAGGACAGGGCGACCGCGGTGCGCGCGGCGAGTTCGCCGAGCTTGGCCGGGTCCCACAGCTCGAACGCCTCGACGGTGCCGTTCTTGACGTACTTGCGCATGTCGTTGGGGGTGCCGAGGCCGGTCAGCTTGACCTTGCCCTTGTACTTGGAGCCGGACAGGTACTGGGCGGCGGCCTTGATGCCGACGGTGGTCGGGGAGATGATTCCCTTCAGGTTCGGGTACTCCTGGAGCAGGCCCTGGGTCTGCTGGAAGGACTGCTGGGCGTCGTCGTTGCCGTAGGCGACCTTGACCAACTTGATGTCCTTGTACTTGGGGTCCTTCAGTTCGTCCTTCATGAACTCGATCCAGGCGTTCTGGTTCGTCGCGGTCTGCGCGGCGGACAGGATCGCGATCTCACCCTTGTGGTCGATCTGTTCGGCGAGCAGTTGGACCTCGGTCCGGCCCAGGTCCTCGCCGCTGGCCTGCGAGACGAAGGCGTTGCGGCAGTCGGCTGTGGTGTCGGAGTCGTAGGTGACGACCTTGATGCCGTTCTTCATGGCCTGCTTGAGCGCGGTGCACAGTGCGCCGGGGTCCTGCGCGGAGACGGCCATGGCGTCGACCTGCTGCTGGGTGAGCGTGTTGACGTAGGAGACCTGGCCGGCGGTGTCGGTGGCGCTGGAGGGGCCGACCTCCTTGTAGCTGGAGCCCAGTTCCTTCAGGGCCTTCTCGCCGCCCTTGTCGGCGCTGGTGAAGTAGGGGTTGTTGACCTGCTTGGGCAGGAAGCCGACGGTCAGGCCCTTCTTGGTGGGCGCGTCGGGGTCGGCCTTTCCGGCTGTGGCCGCCGAGCCGCCGCCGCCCTCGTTCTTGACGTCGTCCTTGGTGGTGCCGCCGCAGGCGGTGGCGGCCAGGGCGAGGGAGGTGACGGCGGCGAGGGCCGCACAGGTCCGGCGGAGGGAGGACTTGCGCATGGTGGGTTCCTTACGGGCGAGAAGGACGGGCGGCGTGGACGGGCGAGGAGGACTCACGGGGCCGGGGTGGATGCCTTGGACACCGGTGGTGGAGAGGCGGACGCCGGTGGCGGTGCGGCCCGGCGTCCGGCACGTGCGGCGGAGATCTGCCGTGCGACGCGTGGGCCGAGCACGGAGACGACGAGCAGGACGCCGGTGACGACGATCTGCGACTGGGCGGAGACGTTGACGAGGCTCATGACGTTCTGCAGCGCGCCGAGCAGGAAGACGCCCGCGATCGCGCCGCCGAGGGTGCCCTTGCCGCCGTCGAAGTCGATGCCGCCGAGCAGCACGGCGGCGACGACGGAGAGTTCGAGGCCGGTGGCGTTGTCGTAGCGGGCGCTGGCGTAGTGCAGGGCCCAGAAGACTCCGGTGAGGGAGGCCATCAGGCCGGTCAGCGTGAACAGGATCAGCTTCTGCCGCCTGACCCTGATGCCGGCGAAGCGGGCGGCCTCCTCGCTGGCCCCGATGGCGAAGAGCGACCGCCCGAACGGGGTGGCGTGCAGGGCGACGACGGCGATCGCGAGCAGGACCAGGAACGGCAGCAGCGCGTACGGGACGAAGGTGTCGCCGATGCGTCCGGCGGCGAAGTCCAGGTACTGCGCGGGGAAGTCGGTCACCGCGTCGGAGCCGAGCACGATCTGTGCGATGCCGCGGTAGGCGGCGAGGGTGCCGATGGTGACGGCGAGGGAGGGCAGTCCGAGCCGGGTGACGAGCAGGCCGTTGACCAGACCGCAGACCACACCGATGAGCAGGCAGATGGGGATGATCGCCTCGATGGCCATGCCCTGGTTCCACAGGGCGCCCATGACCGCGCCGGACAGGCCGGCGGTGGAGGCGACGGAGAGGTCGATCTCGCCGGAGACCACGAGCAGCGTCATGGGCAGGGCGATCAGCGCGATCGGCAGGGTGTTGCCGATCAGGAAGGACAGGTTGAGCGCGTTGCCGAAGCCGTCGACGGTGGTGAAGGACAGCAGCAGGACGACGACGAGCAGGGCGCCCACGACCGTGTCCCAGCGCACGGAGGGGGACCGGCCGACGGCGCGCGCGAGAGCGGAGTCAGCCATGGCGGGCGTTCCTCTTCTTCAGGGCGGTGGCCACGCGCAGGGCGACGATCCGGTCGACCGCGATGGCGAGGATGAGCAGGGTGCCGTTGATGGCGAGCACCCATACGGAGCTGACGCCGAGGGCGGGCAGGACGCTGTTGACGGAGGTCAGCAGCAGCGCGCCGAGGGCGGCGCCGTAGACGCTGCCGGAGCCGCCGGTGAAGACCACCCCGCCGACCACGACGGCGCTGACGACGGTGAGTTCGTAGCCGGTGCCGGTGCCGGAGTCGACGTTGCCGAACCGGGCGAGGTACAGCGCGCCCGCGAGGCCGGCGAGGGCGCCGCAGAAGGTGTAGGCGGCGAGGATCCGCTTGCGCACGGGGATGCCGGCGAGTCGGGCGGCCTCGGGATTGGAGCCGAGGGCGTACAGCTCGCGGCCGCTGACGAAGTGCTTCATGTAGTACGCCGTGGCCACGAGGACCGCGATCGCGATCAGGGCCAGGTAGGGCACGGCCGAGATGCCGCCGGAGCCGAAGTCGACGAATCCGGCGGGGAGATCGGCGGCGGTGATCTGGCGGGAGCCGACCCAGATGGAGTCGATGCCGCGGATGATGTAGAGGGTGCCGAGGGTGACGACGAGCGCGGGCACCTGGCCGAGGCTGACGAGCAGTCCGTTGAGCAGTCCGAAGCCGATGCCGAGCAGCACCGCCAGCGCGACGGCGACGACCGGGTTCCCACCGCCCTGGAGATGGATTCCGGCGGCGAAGGCACAGATGCCGAGCGTGGAGCCGACGGACAGGTCGACGTTGCGGGTGATGACCACCAGGGCCTGGCCGGTGGCGACCAAAACCAGGATGGTCGCGTTCAGCAGCAGGTCCTTGATTCCCTGCTCGGACAGGAACTCGCTGTTGCCGGCCTGGGTGACGGCGATCATCACCAGGAAGACCAGCAGGATGGCGAGTTCGCGCACCTTGAACACGCGGTCGACCAGCCGGGTGCCGCTGGACTTCGCCGCCTCGGCGACGGGGGTGGGGTCGGGGCTGACGACCGTCATGCGGCCCTCCCCGTGGCTGCGGCCATCACGGTTTCCTCGGTGGCGTCGGTGCGGGGGATCTCGGCGGTGATCCGGCCCTCGTGCATCACCAGCACACGGTCGGCCATGCCGAGGATCTCGGGCAGGTCGGAGGAGATCATCAGCACGGCGACACCGTCGGCGGCGAGCTGGGAGAGCAGCCGGTGCACCTCGGCCTTGGTGCCGACGTCGATGCCCCGGGTCGGCTCGTCCACGATGAGCACCTTGGGGCCGGTGGCGAGCCACTTGGCGAGGACGACCTTCTGCTGGTTGCCGCCCGAGAGTGTGTTGACGGTGTCGGCGATCCGGGCGTACTTGACGTGCAGTTTGACCGCCCAGTCCAGGGAGCGGCTGCGTTCGGCGCCCCGGTCCATCAGGCCGGCGCGGACGGTCGTACGCAGTCCGGTCAGGCCGATGTTGCGCTCGATGGACATGTCCATCACCAGGCCCTGGGCGCGCCGGTCCTCGGGGACCAGGGCGAGGCCGGCGGCCATGGCGGTGGACGGGGCGCCGTTGGTCAGCGCGCGTCCGTCGATCTCGACCTCGCCGGCGTCCCGGCGGTCGATGCCGAACACGGCGCGGGCCACCTCGGTGCGCCCGGCGCCCACGAGCCCGGCGAGGCCGACGATCTCGCCACGGCGCACGTCGAAGGAGACGTCGGTGAAGACGCCCTCGCGGGTCAGCCGGCGCACGCTCAGGGCGATCTCGCCGGGGCGCACCTCCTGCTTGGGGTAGAGCTCCTCGAGGTCGCGGCCGACCATGCGGCGCACCAGGTCGTCCTCGGTCATGCCGTCCAGCGGTTCACTGGCGATCCGGGCGCCGTCGCGCAGGGTGGTGACCCGCCCGCAGATCTCGAAGATCTCCTCCAGGCGGTGGGAGATGAACAGCACCGCCGCCCCCTGTTCGCGCAGGGTGCGCACGACGCCGAAGAGGCGGGCGACCTCGCTGCCGGTGAGGGCGGCGGTCGGCTCGTCCATGATCAGGACGCGGGCGTCGAAGGAGAGCGCCTTGGCGATCTCGACGATCTGCTGGTCGGCGATGGACAGGCCGCGGGCCGGGCGGTCGGGGTCGAGTGCGACGCCGAGCCGCCGCATCAGGGCGGCGGTCGCGGTGCGGGTGGCCTTGTGGTCGATGCGGCCGAGAGCACGCCTGGGCTGCCGGCCCATGTAGATGTTCTCGGCGATCGACAGGTCGGGGAAGAGCGTGGGTTCCTGGTAGATCACGGCGATCCCGGCGTCGCGGGCGTCGCCGGGTCCGTGGAAGAGGACGGGCGCGCCGTCGAGCAGCACCTGGCCGGCGTCCGGCCGGTGCACTCCGGCGAGCGTCTTGATGAGGGTCGACTTGCCGGCTCCGTTCTCGCCGGCGAGGGCGTGCACCTCGCCGGGGAACAGGTCCAGGGAGACGTCCCGCAGGGCGCGGACCGCGCCGAAGGACTTGGAGACGTCCCTCAGTGCGAGAACCGGGGCGGCCGGACCCGTGTCGGACGGGTGGGTCATGAGGGCTCCTCGACGACGTCCGGCGGGGCGGCCCTCGCGGCGTCGTGAAAGGTTTCAACTGGGTTGCCGGGACGTTAGGCGCGCGGCGCATGTCACGTCAATGGGTCCCGGTCGAAAAAGTTTCGACATCTTCGGATCACACCCTGGTCACGAAGGGCGGTCTTGGACGGAGGGGTTGACACCTCTCCGGGGGCGCCATAACTTCCCGTACTGAATCGTTTCACTCCGTGGTCGATTAGGACCCGATGTCACAGGAGCCCTGACGTGACCGAGCTCGCCGCGGCGAAGGCCGCTCTCAAGACACAGGCCGTCGAGACGCCGTCGTGGGCGTACGCCAACTCGGGGACCCGTTTCAAGGTGTTCGCGCAGCAGGGTGTCCCCCGCACCCCGCAGGAGAAGCTGGACGACGCGGCCAAGGTGCACGAGTTCACGGGAGTGGCGCCCTCGGTGGCGCTGCACATCCCGTGGGACAAGGTCGACGACTACACCGCGCTGGCCGAGCACGCCGAGGACCGCGGTGTGCGGCTCGGCACGATCAACTCCAACACCTTCCAGGACGACGCCTACCGGCTCGGCAGTGTCTGCCACCCGGACGCGGCGGTCCGCCGCAAGGCCGTGGACCATCTCCTCGAGTGCGTCGGCATCATGGACGCGACCGGTTCGGCGGACCTGAAGCTGTGGTTCGCCGACGGTACGAACTATCCCGGCCAGGACGACATCCGTGCCCGGCAGGACCGGCTCGCCGAAGCTCTCGCGGAGGTGTACGAGCGGCTCGGCGAGGGACAGCGGATGCTGCTGGAGTACAAGCTGTTCGAGCCGGCGTTCTACACCACGGACGTCCCGGACTGGGGCACCGCGTACGCGCACTGCCTGAAGCTCGGACCGCGCGCCCAGGTCGTCGTCGACACGGGCCACCACGCGCCGGGCACCAACATCGAGTTCATCGTCGCGACGCTGCTGCGTGAGGAACGGCTGGGCGGGTTCGACTTCAACTCGCGCTTCTACGCCGACGACGACCTGATGGTGGGCTCCGCCGACCCGTTCCAGCTGTTCCGGATCATGCACGAGGTGGTGCGCGCGGGCGGGTTCACGTCCGGGACCACGTTCATGCTCGACCAGTGTCACAACATCGAGGCGAAGATCCCGGCGATCATCCGGTCGGTGATGAACGTGCAGGAGGCCACGGCGAAGGCGCTGCTCGTCGATGCGGGGGCGCTGGCCGCCGCGCAGGCCTCCGGCGATGTGCTGGGTGCCAACGCCGTGCTGATGGACGCGTACAACACGGATGTGCGGCCGTTGTTGCGGGAGGTGCGCGAGGAGATGGGGTTGGACCCCGACCCCATCGAGGCGTACCGGCGGTCCGGGTGGGCCGAGAGGATTGTGGCGGAGCGGGTGGGTGGGGAGCAGGCGGGGTGGGGGGCGTAGGCCTCTGCCGGGTTCTGCCGGTTCCGGGCTACGGGCCGTATGCGGCTGATCGCGCCCGCGCGGCGGCAGCCGCACAGTGACACTGCCCCGCGCCCCTGAAGGGGCGCGCTTCCCCTACGTCTCTTGGACAAGGACTGACGTTCATGCCGAACCACCCCGCAGCCGACGCCCTCCTCGCCCGGTCCCACCGGCTCGGTGCCGACCCCCGCAACACCAACTACGCCGGCGGGAACACCTCCGCCAAGGGCACCGCGACCGATCCCGTCACCGGGGGTGATGTGGAGCTGATGTGGGTCAAGGGGTCCGGTGGGGATCTCGGGACGCTGACCGGAACGGGGCTCGCCGTGCTGCGGCTGGACCGGCTGCGGGCGCTGACCGACGTCTACCCCGGGGTCGACCGCGAGGACGAGATGGTCGCCGCGTTCGACTACTGCCTGCACGGCAAGGGCGGTGCGGCGCCCTCGATCGACACGGCGATGCACGGGCTGGTCGAAGCCCCGCACGTGGACCATCTGCACCCCGACTCCGGCATCGCGCTCGCCTGCGCGGCCGACGGGGAGAAGCTGACCGCCGAGTGTTTCGGCGACACCGTCGTATGGGTGCCGTGGCGGCGGCCCGGTTTCCAGCTCGGCCTGGACATCGCCGCGGTGAAGGAGGCCAACCCGCAGGCCGTCGGGTGCATCCTGGGCGGGCACGGGATCACGGCCTGGGGTGACACGTCCGAGGAGTGCGAACGCAATTCGCTGCACATCATCCGCACCGCCGAGCGGTTCCTCGCCGAGCGGGGCAGGCCGGAGCCGTTCGGGCCGGTGCTCGACGGGTACGAGCCGCTGCCCGGGGCCGGGCGCCGGGAGCGGGCCGCGGCTCTCGCGCCGTACGTGCGGGCCGTCGCCTCGCAGGACCGGCCGCAGGTCGGGCACTTCGACGACTCCGAGGCCGTCCTGGACTTCCTGGCCCGTGCCGAGCACCCCAGGCTGGCCGCGCTCGGCACCTCCTGCCCGGACCACTTCCTGCGCACCAAGGTCCGGCCGCTCGTCCTCGACCTGCCGCCGTCGGTCCCGACCGACGAGGCCGTGGCCCGGCTGAAGGAGTTGCACGCCGCCTACCGCGAGGAGTACGCCGCCTACTACACGGCCCACGCCACGCCCGACTCCCCCGCCATGCGCGGCGCCGACCCGGCGATCGTGCTGATCCCCGGTGTGGGCATGTTCAGCTTCGGCAAGGACAAGCAGACCGCCAGGGTCGCCGGCGAGTTCTACCTCAACGCGGTCAACGTGATGCGCGGTGCCGAGGCGGTCTCGGCGTACGCGCCGATCGAGGAGTCGGAGAAGTTCCGCATCGAGTACTGGGCCCTGGAGGAGGCGAAGCTCCGGCGGATGCCGGAGCCGAAGCCGCTCGCCACCCGGGTGGCGCTGGTGACCGGGGCCGGAAGCGGGATCGGGAAGGCGATCGCGCGGCGGCTGGCGGCCGAGGGCGCCTGTGTCGTCGTGGCGGACCTGAACGGGGACAACGCGGCCGCGGTCGCCGAGGAACTGGGCGGACCCGACAAGGCCGTCGCCGTGACCGTCGACGTCACGTCGGAGGAGCAGATCGCCGAGGCATTCCGGGCCGCGGTGCTCGCGTTCGGCGGGGTCGACCTGGTGGTGAACAACGCCGGGATCTCCATCTCCAAGCCGCTCCTGGAGACGTCCGCGAAGGACTGGGACCTCCAGCACGACATCATGGCCCGCGGTTCCTTCCTCGTCTCCCGCGAGGCGGCCCGCGTGATGATCGCGCAGCGACTGGGCGGCGACATCGTCTACATCGCGTCCAAGAACGCGGTGTTCGCCGGTCCGAACAACATCGCCTACTCGGCCACCAAGGCCGACCAGGCCCACCAAGTGCGGCTCCTTGCAGCTGAGTTGGGTGAGCATGGCATCCGGGTCAACGGCGTCAATCCGGACGGCGTGGTGCGCGGCTCGGGCATCTTCGCCGGCGGGTGGGGTGCGCAGCGGGCGGCGGTGTACGGGGTGCCGGAGGAGAAGCTGGGCGAGTTCTACGCGCAACGCACGCTGCTGAAGCGGGAGGTGCTGCCCGAACATGTCGCGGCCGCCGTCTTCGCGCTGGCCGGCGGTGACCTCACCCACACCACCGGCCTGCACGTCCCGGTCGACGCCGGCGTCGCCGCCGCGTTCCTGCGATGAACGCCGGTGTGCGGCCGTACGCGGCGGTCGACCTCGGCGCGTCCAGCGGACGCGTCATGGTCGGCCGCGTGGGCCCCGACAGCCTGGAGCTGACCGAGGTCCACCGCTTCGCGAACCGGCCGGTGCGGGTGCCCGAGGGGCTGCGCTGGGACGCGCTCGGACTGTACGCCGGAGTGCTGGAGGGACTGCGGAAGGCGGGCGACGGGCTCGCGTCCGTCGGCGTCGACAGCTGGGCCGTGGACTACGGCCTGCTGGACGCGGACGGGGCGCTGCTGGGCAACCCGGTGCACTACCGTGACCGCCGTACGGAGGGGGTCGCGGAGAAGGTGTGGGCGAGCGTCCCCGCCGGGGAGCTGTACGCGGCGACCGGTCTGCAGTACGCGCCGTTCAACACGCTGTACCAGTTGACGGCGGCCCGCTCCACCGTCCAACTCTCCCAGGCCAGAAGGCTGTTGCTGATACCGGACCTGCTGACGTACTGGCTCACCGGTGAGCAGGGCACGGAGCTGACCAACGCCTCGACCACGCAGCTGATCGACCCGCGCACCCGCGACTGGTCCCACGGGGTCGCACAGCGGCTGGGCATCGACCTTTCCTTGTTCGCGCCGCTGCGACAACCCGGGGACCCGGCCGGGGAGTTGCGGCCCGAGGTGCTGGAGGAGACCGGTCTGACCGGGCCCGTGGCGGTGACGGCGGTCGGCTCGCACGACACGGCGTCCGCGGTGGCCGCCGTCCCCGCCACCGGCGAGCGGTTCGCCTACATCTGCACCGGCACCTGGTCCCTGGCCGGCCTCGAACTGGACGCCCCGGTCCTGACCGAGGAGAGCCGCGCCGCCAACTTCACCAACGAGCTGGGGCTGGACGGCACGGTCCGCTACCTGCGCAACATCATGGGCCTGTGGCTGCTCCAGGAGTGCGTACGGGCCTGGGGCGAACCGGATGCTCTGGGGACGCTGCTGCTGGAGGCGGCGAAGGTGCCCGCGCTGCGGTCGGTGGTGGACGCCGGGGACGCGGCGTTCCTGGCGCCGGGGCGGATGCCGGAGCGGATCGCCGAGGCCTGCCGGGTCTCGGGCCAGCCGGTGCCCGGCTCCCCCGCCGAGATCACCCGCTGCATCCTCGACTCGCTCGCGCTCGCGCACCGCAGGGCCGTCGAGGACGCCCAGCGTCTCGCCGGGCGGTCGGTCGACGCCGTGCACATCGTGGGCGGCGGCACCCGCAACGCCCTGCTGTGCCAGCTGACCGCGGACGCCTGCGGATTGCCGGTGGTGGCCGGCCCGACCGAGGCGGCCGCGCTGGGCAACGTCCTCGTGCAGGCCCGTGCGCACGGGCCGGCCGGTGACCTGGCCGGGATGCGGCGCCTGCTCACCCGTACCCAGCTGCTGACCCGGTACGAACCACGCGGCGGCACACGGCGGTGGGAGGCCGCACAGGCCCGGCTCGCATAGGGCCTGCCCCCGGCAGACCCCACGGATCTGCCGGACGGGCCACGGCCCTGTCGTGGGTCTCCCCCGCGCGTGCGACCGCGCACTACCCTGCACTCACCCGATGATCGACCCACAAGGAGCCGCGATGCGTGTCGCCCTGTTCCTGACCTGCGTCAACGACACGCTCTATCCCGACACCGGGCGCGCGGTGGTGAAGCTGCTGACCCGGCTCGGCGTCGAGGTCGACTTCCCCATGGCGCAGACCTGCTGCGGGCAGGCGCACTACAACACCGGGTACCGGCACGAGGCCGAGCCGCTCGCCCGGCACTTCTCCGAGGTCTTCGGGGACTACGACGCGATCGTGACGCCGTCGGGGTCGTGCGGGGCGATGGTGCGGGAGCTGTATCCCCGGATGGGCGAGCGGGCCCGCGCGGAGGGGCGCGGGGGCGGCCTCGCGGCCACGCTGGCGCCGGTGGTGCCGAAGACGTACGAACTCACCGAGTTCCTGGTGGACGTGCTGGGAGTGACGGACGTCGGCGCGTACTACCCGCACACGGTGACCTACCACCCCACCTGTCACGGGCTGCGCTCCCTCGGGCTCGGCGACCGGCCGCGGCGGCTCCTGGAGGCCGTGAAGGGGCTGGAGCTGGTCGAGTTGCCGGGGGCCGACGAGTGCTGCGGCTTCGGCGGCACGTTCGCGCTGAAGAACCCCGACGTCTCCGCGGCGATGGGCGCCGACAAGGTGCGCAACGCCGAGTCGACGGGCGCCGAGGTGCTGTGCGCGGCGGACAACTCGTGCCTGATGCACATCGGGGGGACGATGACCAGACTGCGGGCCGGGATGCGGCCGGTGCACATCGCGGAGATCCTGGCGCGCACGGAAGAGGAGGCGGCGGCCGTATGAGCGGAACGTTCGTCGGAATGCCGGCCTTTCCGAAGGCCGCGCGGGAGGCGGTGCGCGACACCACCCTGCGCGGCAATCTCCGGCATGCCACGCACACCATCCGGGCCAAGCGGGCGAAGGCCGTCGCCGAGGTGTCGGACTGGGCACAGCTGCGGGAGGCCGGCAAGCGGATCAAGGACCATACGCTCCATCACCTGGACGAGTATCTGGTGCAGTTGGAGGATTCGGTGACGGCCGCGGGCGGCACGGTCCACTGGGCCGCCGACGCCGCCGAGGCCAACCGGATCGTGACCGGACTCGTCAGGGAGACGGGCGAGTCGGAGGTCGTCAAGGTCAAGTCGATGGCCACGCAGGAGATCGAGCTCAACGAGGCCCTCGAGGCGGCGGGCATCCGCGCCTACGAGACCGATCTGGCCGAGCTGATCGTGCAGTTGGGCAAGGACCGGCCCTCGCACATCCTCGTCCCCGCGATCCACCGCAACCGCGGGGAGATCCGGGACATCTTCGCCCGCGAGATGAGCAACTGGGGCCGCCCGGCGCCCGAGGGCCTCACCGACACGCCCGCCGAACTCGCCGAAGCCGCACGGTTGCACCTGCGGGAGAAGTTCCTGCGTGCCAAGGTCGGAATCTCCGGGGCCAACTTCATGGTCGCCGAGACCGGCACGCTGGTGGTGGTGGAGTCCGAGGGCAACGGGCGGATGTGCCTGACCCTGCCGGAGACGCTGATCTCGGTCGTCGGCATCGAGAAGATCGTCCCGACCTGGCAGGACCTGGAGGTCTTCCTGCAGACCCTCCCGCGCTCCTCGACCGCCGAGCGCATGAACCCGTACACGTCCACCTGGACCGGCACCACCGACGCGGACGGCCCGCGCGCCTTCCACCTGGTACTGCTGGACAACGGCCGCACCGACACCCTCGCCGACGAGGTCGGCCGGCAGGCATTGCGCTGCATCCGCTGCTCGGCGTGCCTGAACGTCTGCCCGGTCTACGAGCGGGCCGGCGGCCACGCCTACGGCTCCGTCTACCCGGGCCCGATCGGCGCCATCCTCAGCCCGCAACTGCGGGGCACGGCAAGCGAGATCGACGCCTCCCTGCCGTACGCCTCGTCGCTGTGCGGGGCCTGCTACGAGGTGTGCCCGGTCGCCATCGACATCCCCGAGGTGCTGGTTCATCTGCGGGAACGGGTCGTGGAGGGCGGCCAGATCGTCCGGGGCGGCAACAAGGTCGTGCTCCAGCCCGCGAAGGGGCACGCAGCCGAGCGCGCCGCGATGCGCGCGGCCCGCTGGGCGTTCTCGCACCCGGGCGCGCTGCGCACCGGCCAGCGCCTCGCCTCCCGCACCCGGCGCCTGCACCCGCGCACCCTGCCGGGCCCCGGCCGGGCGTGGAGCGGCACCCGGGATCTTCCGGCGGTGCCCGCGGAGCCCTTCCGCGACTGGTGGCAGCGCACACACGGCAAGGGCGGCTCCGCCGCAGCGAATACGACGACCGGTGCCGGAACGACGGCGAAGGACAAGGCCGAAAACAAGGACAAGGACAAGGATGGTGACCGGTGAGCAGCAGGGAACGGATCCTGGGCCGGGTGCGGCGCGCCCTCGCCGACGTCCCGCGGGACGTCGGGGCCCCGTACGAGCGGGCCGTCGCCCGCGACTACCTGCGCGAGCACGGTGACCGTACCCCCGCGCAGACGCTGGACCTCCTCGCCGAGAACCTCGCCGACTACCGGGCGATCGTCCACCGCACCGACGCCGGCCATCTGGCCGAGGTCGTCGCCGGACTCCTGGTCTCGCGCGGCTCCTCGTCGGTCCTCGTCCCGCCGGGGCTGGACGAGAGCTGGCTCGCGGGGAGCGATGTGAGGCGGGTCGCGGACCGGGCGGAGAGCACCCCGCACGAACTGGACCGGGTCGACAGCGTGGTCACCGCCTGCGCGGTCGCCGTCGCCGAGACCGGCACGATCGTCCTCGACGGCTCCCCCGACCAGGGCCGCCGCCGGATCACCCTCGTCCCGGACCACCACATCTGTGTCGTCCGCGCCGCGCAGGTCGTCCCCTCCGTCCCGTACGCCCTCGAGCGCCTCGATCCGGCGCGTCCCCTGACCTGGATCTCCGGTCCCTCGGCGACGAGCGACATCGAACTCGACCGGGTGGAGGGCGTCCACGGCCCGCGCGTCCTGGAGGTCGTTCTGGTCGGCTGATGCTCTGCCCGTGTCCGCGTCCGCTGCTGACGGCCATCCGCGGGGACGATCCCAAGGTGCTGCTGATCGACGAGACCGACAAGGCGGACGTCGAGGTGGAGGGGCTGCTGGAGGTGCTCGAGGCCACGGTCACCGGCCGGCACGGCAGCAGCGACTACGGCGCCGCCCTGGGCGAGTTCACGAACGGCACGCAGAGACCGTGGGCTCACGCACCACCGTGTTCGTCCTGGGCGACGCCCGCAACAACATGGGTGACCCGGATCTCCCGGCCGCCGGCGAACTGGGCCGGCGTGCCCACCGCGTCCACCGGTTGAACCCCGATCCTCGCTCCCGTCGGGGCACCGGCGACTCGGCGGCCCTCGAGTACGCCGGGTCGGTCGGATGCACGAGTGCCGCACCGTACGCCAGTTGAGCGACCTGATCGGACGGCTGCTGCCGGTGTGACGTCCGCGGACGCGGCCCGGGTTCAGGCAGGCGAGCGGTGCGCGGTGTACAGCAGGTATTTCCAGTTCATGACCGGGCGGCCCTCCCCGGTTCCCCGGTCGTGGCGGCGGGCGAGTCCGGCCAGGTCGGTGTCGAGGGCGGCGACGCGTTCGGGCTCGTCCGCAAGGGACTTGTAGACGCTGATGACCGGGCCGTAGCGCTGCTTGAAGTAGTCCCGGAACTCCTCCGGCGTCGCGAACCGCTCGATGGCGACCGTGCGTTGCCCGGCGGTCTCGTCGGTGACGCGGTCCCCGAACAGCGCACGGACGTGCTCCGGGTCGCCCCACAGCGGGGGCGGCTGCGCCCCGGGCGGGGGCGGCGGGGCGTACGGCTTGACCGTGGCCGGCATCCGGCCGACGAATCCGCCGGGCGTCCAGCTCAGCAGGCCGATGGTGCCTCCCGGCCGGCAGACGTGGAGCAGTTCGCCGCCGGCCGCCTCGTGGTGCGGAGCGAACATGACCCCGACGCAGGAGATCACGGTGTCGAAGGCGCCGTCGTCGAAGGGCAGCGCCTCGGCGTCCGCCTCCTGCCGGCGCAGCCGTGCACCCCGTTCCTCCGCCGACCGCCGCCCGGTCTCCAGCAGTTCGGGCGCGAGATCGGCCGCGATCACGTCGGCCCCGGCCGGTGCCGCCGGGATCGCCGCGTTCCCGGTCCCCGCCGCCACATCGAGCACCCGGTCCCGGGCCCCACCCCGGCCGCCTCGACCAGCTCCTTCCCCAGCCCCGGAATGATCTCGGCGGCCACGGACGGGTAATCGCCCTGGGCCCACATCGCCCGGGCGAGCCGGAGCTGGGTGTGAGCGACGATCAGGATCCAGGTCCAGCGGTCCGCCGCCTCGGGCGTACGGAGTTTCGGGGTGGTCCAGCCGAGGGTTCGCTTCGCGAAGCGGAAGGTGTGCTCCAGATCGAAGCGGCGGAGAAATGCCTGCCAGAAACGGTTCACGTCGTCCGGGGTGGCGCCGCTCGGCTCGAGGACGATCTTCAGCCGCTCGGAGGCGAACCGCATGGCGTCCCTGATCTCGTCGTCGCCGACAAGGACGATCCCGTCCAGGAGCCGCTGGTTGACGGAGAACGTCAGTTCACCCGGGGTGTGCAGCGCCTGGCCGTCGGCAATGGTGCGCGGGACCGGGACGCTCACGCGGTGTCCCGCCTCCAGGGACCGCTTGGTGTCGTCGCCCGCCTCGGGCTCGACGCCGATCACCCGTGTCCCGGGGTGCAGGCCCTTGACCGCGGTGGCGCTTCCGGCGATCAGCCCGCCGCCGCCGACCGGTGCGACGAGCATGCCCGGCTCTCCGGCTTCTTCGAGGAGTTCGAGGGCCGCCGTACCCTGTCCTGCGATGACGTGCGGATGTTCGTAGGGCGGGATGAGCGCCAGGCCGCGCTCTGCGGCCAGGGCTTCGGCGACGGCGACCCGGTCGCCGGTGTACCGGTCGTACGTGACGATCTGAGCGCCGTACGCCTCGGTGGCCGCCCGCTTCGACGGCGGGGCGTCGTCGGGCATGACGATGACGGCCGTGGTGCCGAGTTCCCGCGCGGCCAGGGCGACGGCCTGGGCGTGGTTGCCGGAGGAGTAGGCGGCGATGCCCCGGGACAACTGCTCGGGGGTGAGCCGGGAGGCCGCGTTGTAGGCGCCCCGGAACTTGAAGGCGCCCACGCGTTGGAAGTTCTCGCACTTCAGGTGAACCTCGGCGCCGGCCCGCGCGTCCAGGGTGCGGGAGCGCAGGACCGGGGTGCGACGGGCGACGCCGTCGAGCCGTTCGGCGGCGGCACGGACGTCGTCGAGGGTGACCGGCGGGGTGGTGGTCGTCACGCGTTGCCTCCGGGGAGTCGTCGGCCACTGGACCAACGGTCCAGACCACTGCCCGGTCTTCCTCCGGCCGGGTACTGTGCCGCCGCCCGGCCGGAGGAAGGCCTTCACGTGTCGTCGGCCTCGCCCAGCCACTGCATCAGCGAGACGCGGGCGCGGGCGACCCGCGAGCGCACCGTGCCGATCGGGCAGCCGACGATGAGGGCGGCCTCCGCGTAAGGGAGGCCGAGCATCTGCGTGAGGACGAACGCCTCCCGCCGGTCGTCGGGGAGCGCGTCCAGCAGTTCCGCGAGGACGACGCCGTCGTCGAAGCCCGGCAGATCACGCGGCTGGTTGCGTTCGACGAGCGCCTCCCAGTCCGCCGCGTCCGACAGGCGGGGGCGGACGGAGTTGTGGCGGATGCCGTCGATCACGGCTCGGCGGGCGATCGTCAGCAGCCAGGTACGGGCCGACGAACGGCCCTCGAACCGGTGCAGGCTGCTCAGGGCCCGCAGGAACGTGTCCTGAGCCAGGTCGTCGGCGCTCTGCGGGTCGGCGCCGAGGAACGTCACGTAGCGGCGGACGTCCGGGTGCAGAGCACGTACGAAACGCTCCTCGGCCTCGGCGTCTCCACCGCGGGCGGCGAGCGCCCAGGCGGTGATCGACTCCTCTTTCGGCTGTTTCCGTGGGGGAAGCAGGGCAACAGTGCTCACCTGCGACTGTCCTTCCGGGAGTTCCGGCACCGGCGGCCGAATCCGCGTCGGCGCGTCGCGCCATCGGCGTACGCGGGCAGCGGTACGGCGTGGCCGTATCCGCGTGACACCGCGGGCGCGACCGGCTCGGCGGGTCCGACGGCCCGAGGGCCGACGGGCGCGGCACGACGGTGCCGGTGAGGGGGTGGGGTGGCGGCCGGGCACGGAAGTGCGCGGCCGGTGCCCGAGGCGGGAACACCGACGTCCGACGGCTCGACCGTGACGTCGATCCGTCGGTCCGCCGGGTTCCGGGAGGCCTCGGGGAACCGGCTGTCGTCAGACGACAGCGGCCACGGCGGGCGGACCCCGAGTGGTGATCGTGTGGGTGAGGAGGAGCCGGCGCGGCATCCGGACCCGGCCGGCGTGGCGTGCGCGGACGCGTGGGCGGTCCGGCGGTGCGGGCCATCGCAGCAGCAGTCCACGCAGCGGCACGAACAGCCGGCCGGCGACGGCGCGCAGGATGCGGAACGCGGCACGTTCGCCACGCGCGAGCCAGAGGGCGCACACCAGCGCGGCCAGTAGGTGGGCGGCGAGCATCCCGGTCGACGACATGCCGTCCGCGGCCATGGAGTGCGCGGCGTGGTCGGCATGGGCGGAGTACACGGAATGCGGGGTGCCCGCCGCCTCACCCCCCGTACCGTCACCCATGCCGTGCCCCATGCCGTCGCCCGGGGAGAGGGGTGCGGCGTGCTGACGCATCAGCAGGTTGCCCAGCCCGCGATCGAGCAGCGAACCTCCGTCCGAGGGGCCCGGGTGGACAAGCGCCTGGGCGAAGGCGAACAAGGTGTGCAGGGCGGCCTGTGCGGCCACCGCGACGGAGCCGACCAGCCACGGCCCCCGTTCCCGGCCGGCCAGGAGCCAGGTGGTGACGCCGGTCGCCGCCGCCCCCGCCGCCAGGGCCCACCCGGGCACCGCGGTCTGTGACATCAGGACGTGGCCGAGGGCGGCGAGCAGCACACAGACAGCCGCGAACACCGCGGCCCGTACCGTGCGAGAACACCACCCACTGGTCATGGCGGCCTCATCCTCGCATCCGGATCTCGAGCGTCACGTGAGGGTACGGACATTGTCCTGGTGCCCGACTCAATCGGGGTGGCATGATGCACGTCACATCTCCCTGTGGACCAGGACCGTCACCCGGCCGGGACCGTCGCACCCACCCGAACAGGACTGGCGAGCACACGGCGGTGAATGCGCACCAGGTCGAGACGAACTCCAGCCGCCACAGGGCCCAGCAGACGAGTGCGCCCGCACCGGCCAGGGCGCCGAGGACCCGCGGGCCACGGTCGCTGGAGAGCAGCAGGGACCCGATGGTGGCCACCAGGCAGCCCACGACCGGCAGCGGGGCGTACGGCAGGTCCACGACGTAACCGATGGTACGGCCGCGGATCTCCGCCCGCGCGGGACGTGTGGCGAGGACGTGTCCGAGGGCCGCCGCCGTCATGGCCCCGACGACGAGGGGCAGCATCAGCCTGTGCAGCGTGTCCCGTCGCGCGCCCTTCGGCTCGGCGCACAGCACGCCCACCGGCACCCAGAGCGCCGGCAGTGGCAGGGCGACGACCGCCCACAGCAGCACGGTCGGGCCCGTCCCTCCGCCGGAAGCCCAGACCGCCGCCTCGATCATCTGGTGCACGCCGAGCAGCAGCGGCAACGCGGCGAGCGGAAGGTCACCGCTGTGGCCCGCCCGCACCGCGCGGGCCACACAGGCCACCCCGACCGCCGCGATCCCGACGCCCGCCACGAGGTCGGCCTCCGCACTCCAGCACATCGTTCCGCCCTCGGATCACCGGCAGGAAAGCCCCATCCTCGCGAAACCGGAGCAACCGGACGGCAGCGACACGACAGCGCGCTCCCCCGTCCCCGCACCGCCTGCCTACCCGGTGCGCTCCCAGCCCCGGCGGGGCGTGCGGGTGCCGAGGGCGGTGTCGCGGCTGCGGTAGACGATGTACGGGCGGGTGAGGTACCCGAGGGGCGCGGTGAGCATGTGGACGAGGCGGGTGAAGGGCCAGGCCGCGAAGAGCAGCAGGGCACTGAGGGCGTGGAGCTGGAACAGCACCGGGGCGCCGGTCATCAGGGCCGGGTCGGGCTGGAGGTAGAAGATGGAGCGGAACCAGGGGGAGATGGTCGCGCGGTAGTCGTAGCCGCCGCCGACGATGTTCGCGGCCACGGTGGCGGCCAGGCCCAGCACGATGGTCGCAGTGAGGGAGACGTACATGGCCTTGTCGTTGCGGGTGGTGGCGGAGAAGACCGGGCCCACTGTGCGCCTGCGGTAGATCAGGATGGCGATCCCGCCGAGGGTGGCGGCGCCGGCGATGGTGCCGAGCACGACCGCGCCGATGTGGTACATGTGCTCGCTCACCCCTACGGCCTCGGTCCAGCTCTTGGGGATGAGCAGGCCGCCGATGTGGCCGAGCAGCACGACCAGGATGCCGAAGTGGAACAGCGGGCTGCCGATGCGCAGCAGCCGCCGCTCGTAGAGCTGCGAGGAGCGGGTGGTCCAGCCGAACTTGTCGTAGCGGTAGCGCCAGATGTGGCCGAGGACGAACACCGCGAGGCAGACGTAGGGCAGGGCCACCCAGAGCAGGATGCCGCCGGTTCCTGCCGCCGCCGCCAGGGTGGCGGTCTGCGCGGGCGCGGTCATCGGGGACCTCCTACGACGGGGTCGGGCAGGAACACGGGGGACGACGCGTACGGGTCGAGCCCGACCTGCTCCTCGGGCGGGCCCTGGGCGGCGAGCCGCATGACGGCTTCGCGGTCGTCGCCGGCGAGGGCGGGCAGGGTGGCGGAGAGGGAGTCCAGGACGTGCGCCCAGGGCGAGTCGTCGTCGTTCAGGGCCAGCCGCAGCAGTTCGAGGCCGGCCCGGTGTTCGGTGAGGAGGCGTGCTCCCTCGGCGGGGTCGGCGGCGGCGAATTCGAGGACGACGGCGAGGTGGTCGGGCAGTTCGTCGTCGGCGAGCCGCCAGCCGGCCGCGGCGTAGGTCTGTTTCAGCTTCAGCAGGCCCATGCCGCGCTTGCGGGTGTCGCCGTACGCGTAGTACGTCAGGTACGGGCAGAAGCGTTTGCGGTGGTCGAAGGTGGCGACGTAGGCGGCGGTCAGGTCGGCGGGGGCGGTCTGCTCGGCGTGTGCGGCGAAGCGGAGCAGGGGGCGGGCCACGGCCGGGTCGGGGAGGGTGTCGGCGACCCGGCGGGCCAGGGCCAGGTGGTCGCCGAACGTGTCGTCGGGGTAGGCGAGCAGCAGGGACTGAACCTGCCAGGCGGAGGGCTGCCAGGGCTGGGAGCGTGCGGTCCCCGTGGTCTTACTCGTCTTCCTCGTCTTCCTCTGCATCTTCATGGTTTCGGCTCGACCTCCCCGTCTCGGTCCGGGCCGGCGCTGTCGTCGCGGGACGGTGTGTCCGGGAACAGGCCGGGTGGGGAGCCCTTGCCGTCCCAGTTGAGGAGGTTCACGCGGGTGGCCTTGTCGGTGGGGGTGGCCGGGGTGTCGGAGGTCTGGCGGTCGCGCAGGGCGTGGAAGTTCTCCACGGCGATGGGGGCGGCGCCGCCGGACGTCTCGCCGAAGGGGCCCGAGCCTCCCATGCCGGGTCCGCCCTCGTAGTCGAGGCTGCACTCGGTGGCCAGTTCCTCGAGCTGGTGGGCCTGTTCGGCATGGGCGGGCGGGATGACGTACCGCTCGTCGTACTTCGCGAGGGCCAGCAGCCGGTACATGTCGTACATCTGCTCGCCGGTCATGCCGACGGCCTCGGGGATGGCGTCGTTCGGTTCACGGCCCAGGTTGATGTCGCGCATGTAGGCGCGCATGGCGGCCAGACGGTGCAGGACCGCGTCGACGGGGACGGGGTCGCCCGCGGTGAACAGCTGGGCCAGGTAGTCGACCGGGATGCGCAGGGCGTCGACGGCCGCGAAGAGGTTCTGGTGGTCCTCGGCGTCCCGGCCGGTGTCGCGGACGGCGTCGACCACCGGGGACAGCGGCGGGATGTACCAGACCATGGGCATGGTCCGGTACTCCGGGTGCAGCGGCAGGGCGACCTTGTAGGTGTTGATCAGGGAGTGGACCGGGGAGCGCTGCGCGGCCTCGATCCAGTCCCGTGGGACGCCGGCCCGTTCGGCCGCCGCGACGACCCGCGGATCGTCCGGGTCGAGGAAGACCTGCCGCTGTGCCTCGTACAGGCCGGTGTCGTCGGGAGTGGAGGCGGCTTCCAGGACGCGGTCGGCGTCGTAGAGGACGAGGCCGATGTAGCGCAGCCGGCCGACGCAGGTCTCGGAGCAGACGGTGGGCAGTCCGACCTCGATGCGCGGGAAGCAGAACGTGCACTTCTCGGCCTTGCCGGTGCGGTGGTTGAAGTACACCTTCTTGTACGGGCATCCGGTGACACACATCCGCCAGCCCCGGCAACGGTCCTGGTCGACGAGGACGATGCCGTCCTCCTCGCGCTTGTAGATCGCGCCGGAGGGGCAGGAGGCGGCGCAGGACGGGTTGAGGCAGTGCTCGCAGATGCGTGGCAGGTAGAACATGAAGGTCTGCTCGAACTCGAACTTGATCTTCTCGGAGACCTGGTTGAGCAGTACGTCCTTGTCGCCGTGGTCGATCGAGCCGCCGAGGTTGTCGTCCCAGTTCGCGGACCAGGCGATCTTCATGTCCTTGCCGGTGATCAGGGACTTGGGGCGGGCGACCGGGGTGTGCTCCTGGAGCGGGGCATTGGTCAGGGTCTCGTAGTCGTACGTCCAGGGCTCGTAGTAGTCGTCCAGCGACGGCAGTTTCGGGTTGGAGAAGATCTGGATCAGCTTCTTGAACCGGCCGCCCGCCTTCAGCCCCAGTCTGCCGCGCTTGTTGAGTTCCCAGCCGCCCTGCCAGGTGTCCTGGTCCTCGTAACGGCGGGGGTAGCCCTGGCCGGGGCGGGTCTCGACGTTGTTGAACCAGACGTACTCGACGCCGGAGCGGTTGGTCCACGCCTGTTTGCAGGTGACCGAACAGGTGTGGCAGCCGATGCACTTGTCGAGGTTCATCACCATCGCCATCTGCGCCATGACCCGCCCGATGGGAACGGGCCCGGCGGGGGCGGACCCGACGGGGGATTCGTCGACGGCGGCCATCAGTACGTCACCTCCTGGTTCGAGCGGCGGCGGACGACGGTGACCTCGTCGCGCTGATTGCCGGTGGGACCGAGGTAGTTGAAGGCGTACGACAGCTGGGCGTAGCCGCCGATGAGGTGGCTGGGCTTGATCAGCAGCCGGGTCAGGGAGTTGTGGATGCCGCCGCGCCGGCCGGTGGTCTCGGTGCGGGGCACGTCGATGAGCCGGTCCTGGGCGTGGTGCATGTAGACGGTCCCCTCCGGCATGCGGTGCGAGACGATCGCGCGGGCGGCGACGACCCCGTTGCGGTTGACCGCCTCGACCCAGTCGTTGTCGTGGACGCCGATCTTCTCCGCGTCCTCCTTGCTCATCCAGATCGTCGGGCCGCCCCGGGAGAGGGACAGCATGAACAGGTTGTCCTGGTACTCGGAGTGGATGGACCACTTGTTGTGCGGGGTCAGGTAGCGCACGGTCACGCCCAGTTCCCCGACGTCGCCGATGCGTGGCTCGCCGAACAGGGCGTCCATGTTCAACGGCGGCCGGTAGACGGGCAGTCCCTCGCCGAGCGCGGACATCCAGTCGTGGTCGAGGTAGAAGTGCTGGCGGCCGGTGAGGGTGTGCCAGGGTTTGAGGCGCTCGACGTTGACGGTGAACGGCGAGTAGCGGCGCCCGCCGGTCTCCGATCCGGACCACTCCGGTGAGGTGATGACCGGGACCGGCGCGGCCTGGGTGTCGGCGAAGGTGATCTGCTTGCCCTGGTGTTCGGCCGCCAGGTCCGCGAGCCGGGTGCCGGTGCGCGCCTCCAGGCTGTGGAAGCCCTGGGTGGCGAGGTGGCCGTTGGTGGTGCCGGAGAGGGCGAGGATCGCCTCGCAGGCGTGGGTGTCGCGCGCGAGCGACGGACGGCCGTCGGCCGTACCGCCGCGCACGGTGCCGTTCTTGTGCCGCAGGTACTCCAGTTCGCGGTCGACCTTGAAGGTGATGCCCTTGGTGGTGGCGCCGAGCGTGTCGAGCAGCGGGCCGAGGGCGGCCATCTTGTCGGCGACGGCCGCGTAGTCGCGTTCGACGGTGAGGAGTTTCGGCATGGTGCGGCCGGGCACCGGTTCGCACTCCCCCGCCTTCCAGTCGCGGACCCGGCCGTGCGGGTTCGCCATCTCGTCCGGGGTGTCGTGCAGCAGCGGCGCCGCGACGACGTCCGTCCGCACGCCCAGATGTCGGGCAGCCTGCCGGCTGAACTCCTTCGCGATGGTGTGGAAGGCGTCCCAGTCGCTGCGGGTCTGCCAGGGTGGAGGGATCGCCGGATTGAAGGCGTGCACGAAGGGGTGCATGTCCGTACTGGACAGGTCGTACTTCTCGTACCAGGTGGCGGCCGGCAGGACGACGTCGGAGAAGACCGTGGTACTGGTCATCCGGAAGTCCATGGTCAGCAGCAGGTCGAGTTTTCCCTCCGGGGCCTCCTCCCGCCACACCACGTCCCGCGGGCGGGCGTCCGGCGGTGCCTCGGTGGCCCGCACGGAGGAATCGGTGCCGAGCAGGTGCTTGAGGAAGTACTCGTTGCCCTTGGCGGAGGAGCCCAGCAGGTTCGCCCGCCAGATGGTCAGCACCCGGGGGAAGTTCTCCGGGGCGTCCGGGTCCTCACCGGCGAACTTCAGCCGTCCCGCCTTGAGTTCGTCCACCACGTGGTCGGCGACCGGCCGGCCCGCGGCCGCGGCGTCGTCCGCCAGGTCCAGCGGGTTGCGGTCGAAGGTCGGATACGACGGCATCCAGCCCATCCGCGCCGACTGCGCGATGACGTCCGCCGTGCTCTTCCCGGCGAACGGGCCGCCCCGGCCAGGACCGGCCGCCGCGAGGGTGTCCGCGGAGAACGGGTCGTAGCGGAACTGGTCGGCGTGCAGGTACCAGTAGGCGGTCTGGATCATCGTCCGGGCGGGCCGGTTCCAGTCGGCGGCCGTCGCGATCGCCGAGTAGCCGGTGATCGGACGGACCTTCTCCTGCCCGACGTAGTGTGCCCAGCCGCCGCCGTTGACACCCTGGCAGCCGGTGAGCGTGGTCAGGGTCAGGAAGGACCGGTAGATGGTGTCGGAGTGGAACCAGTGGTTGGTCCCCGCCCCCATGATGATCATCGAGCGGCCGCCGGACTCCTCGGCGTTGGTGGCGAACTCACGGGCGATACGGGCCGCCCGGTCCGCGTCCACTCCGGTGATCGCGGCCTGCCAGGCCGGGGTGCAGGGCTCGTCCGCGTCCTCGTACGACGTCGGCCACCGGCCGGGCAGTCCCTCCCGGGCCACCCCGTACTGGGCCAGCAGCAGGTCGTACACCGTGGTCACCAGACGGCCGGCGATCCGGCGCACCGGCACCCCGCGCCGCAGCCCGCCCGCCGCGCCGTTCGGGGCGTCGAACCGCGGCAGCAGAACGGTGACCGGCGCCTCGGCGGCACCGTCGGCGGACAGCGACGGATCGGTGTCGCCCAGGTCGAGGTTCCATTTGCCGGCCCCGGACTCGCCGAACCGGTCACCCAGTGTGCCGTTCGGCACCACCGGCTCCCCGGTGGCCGTGTCCAGCAGCACGGTACGGAACTCCGCGTGCTCGGCCTCGGCGGCCTCGCCACCGAGGTCGGCGGCGGTCAGGAACTTGCCCGGTACGTATGTGCCCGGCTCGGCGCCGCCCCCGGCCCCGGTCTCGGCCCCGGCCTCGTCGAGAGTGACCAGGAAGGGCAGGTCGGTGTACCTCTTCACGTACTGGTTGAAGTACTCCGTCTCCCGGTCGACGAAGAACTCCTTGAGGATCACATGGCCCATGGCCATCGCCAGGGCGCCGTCGGTGCCCGGCTGGGCCGGCAGCCACTCGTCGGCGAACTTCACGTTGTCCGCGTAGTCCGGGGAGACCGCGATCACCTTCTGGCCCCGGTAGCGGGCCTCGGCCATCCAGTGCGCGTCCGGGGTACGGGTGACGGGGACGTTGGAGCCCCACATGATCAGATAGCCGGCGTCCCACCAGTCCCCCGACTCCGGTACGTCGGTCTGGTCGCCGAAGACCTGTGGCGAGGCCACCGGCAGGTCCGCGTACCAGTCGTAGAACGACAGCATCGCGCCGCCGAGCAGGGAGTAGAAGCGGGCGCCGGCCGCGTGCGAGACCATCGACATGGCCGGGATCGGCGAAAATCCGGCCAGCCGGTCCGGGCCGTACTCCTTGATGGTGTGCACGTGCGCGGCGGCCACCATCTCCGTCGCCTCCACCCAACTGGCCCGCACCAGACCGCCCTTGCCGCGCGCCCGCTTGTAGCGGCGGGAGCGCTCGGGGTCGGAGACGATGTCGGCCCAGGCCGCCACCGGATCGCCGAGCCGGGCCTTGGCCTCCCGGTACATCTCCAGCAGCACGCCCCGCACGTACGGGTAGCGCACCCGGGTCGGCGAGTAGGTGTACCAGGAGAAGGCCGCTCCCCGGGGGCAGCCGCGCGGTTCGTACTCGGGGCTGTCGGGACCCACCGACGGGTAGTCGGTCTGCTGGGCCTCCCAGGTGATGATGCCGTCCTTGACGTACACCTTCCACGAGCACGAGCCGGTGCAGTTCACCCCGTGGGTGGAGCGCACCACCTTGTCGTGCGACCACCGGTCCCGGTAGAACTCGTCGGCCTGGCGGCCGCCGCTCCTGTGCAGGGTGCGCAGGTCCTTCGAGACCTCCGCCCGGGTGAAGAACCGGCGGCTGCGCACCAGCGCCTCCGCCAGATCGCCGTCCATGCCCGTCCGTCCGGGGCCGCTCCGCATGCTCTCCGTGCTCACCGCGCCACTCCGCTCCGGGCGTCGGCGGCCCGTTCGAATCGTGATCGGTTTCGGCCGCCACGACTCTAAGCCCCCTCCCCTCCCCAAGGTCAACAACCACACCACGAACCGCAGGTGACACGGCGCAGTCCGTCCACATGCGAGACAGCGGGGCGGGGAGCGGTGAGCGCCAGGAGCCGCGGCGGGGTACGGGACGGCCGTGCCCCGCGGACGGCCGGGGGTCAGCCGGCGGGACGGGGCAGGGCGCCCGCCTCCTGGTCGCGCACCGCGTCGACCCCTTCCCACTGCTCGGTGCCGAGGGTCGCGAGCGCGGCCGGGAAGACGCCGTCCTGTTCCTTGAGGATGTGGTCGCGCAGCATTTCCATCGCCTCCATCAGCCGGTCCGGCCAGGCCGGATCGCCGGGCGTGAGCCCGTCGGCGGCCTGGGCCAATATCTCGTCGACGTGCCGGTGTTCCGCCTCCAGAGTGGCGATCTGCTCGGGGAAGTCCTCGGCCATGGCGGGGAACAGGCCGCGTTCCTCCACCCGGGTGTGCGGGCCGAGCACGGCCGCGATCTCCCGGGCCACCTTCGCCATCCGGGGCACGTCGCCGTCCTCGTGGGCGGGGCGCAGGTGGCTGATCAGCCGGACGACCTCGTCGTGCTCGCGGGTCAGCTCGTCGATCGCTGCCAGGCACTGGCAGCCGCAGTACTCGCACACGGGTCTTCTCCTCTGCTTCTTCCCCGGTCCTGACACGCCTTCGGCGGATCTGCGGGACCTACGACGGATCCACGGGCCTTCGAGGTCCGCTCGTTACACGACGGACCCGGCGTGGTGGTTCTCGGCGGGCAGCCGGTACCGGTCGCCTTCGGCCGCGGCGCGGACGCCGGTGAGGGTGTAGGCCAGCGCCGCGGCGGACACGATCGCGAGCAGCACCAGGCCGGCGGCGTATGTCCCGTACGCGCCGTACAGCGAGCCCATCACCAGCGGCGGCAGGAAACCTCCGAGGCCTCCCGCGGCGCCGACGATCCCGGTGACCGACCCGACCTGGCCCGCCGGGGTCAGCTGTGCCACCAGGGCGAAGGTCGCCCCGCTGCCCGCGCCGAGCGCGGCCGCCATGGCGAGGAAGGCGATGGTCCCGACCAGTGCGAGCGGCAGGGTGAACGACTGTACGAGCGCGCCGGCCACGACCACGGCGAGGGAGCCGGCCAGCACTCGGACCGGGCCCAGCCGGTCGGACAGCCAGCCGCCGATCGGACGCATCGCCACCGCGAGCAGCACGAACCCGGCCATGCGGTTGGCGGCGTCGGCCTGGGTGAGGCCGTAGCCGGTCTTGAGGTACGTCGGCAGGTAGACGGAGAAGGCGACGTAGCCGCCGAACGCGACCGCGTAGAGTGCGGACGCCTGCCAGGTGATGCCGAGCTTCACGGTGCCGGCCAGGCGGCGGGCCAGCGGCTCGCTCGGGACGGTGCGGCCCGGTGCGTCGCGCATGAACAGCAGGGCGGCCACGGCGTACACGGCCAGTCCCGCGGCGGTGATCAGGAACGGTGTCTTCATGCTGCTCGCGTCGACCAGCTTCACGGTGGTGAGGGCACTGACGGCGGTGCCGCCCATGCCGGCGCCGAAGACACCGATGGCCAGGCCGCGCCGCTCGGGCGGGAACCACGCGTTGACGAAGGGCACTCCGACGGCGAAGGTGGTACCGCCGATGCCGAGGAAGAACCCGCCGATCAGCAGGGCGGTGAGTGAGGAGTGCCCGGCCAGGCCCAGATGGAGGACCGGCACGATGGTGGCCGCCGAGACCATCGGGAACATCAGGCGTCCGCCGAACCGGTCGGTGAGCGCGCCGACCGGGATGCGTCCCAACGAGCCCACCACGACCGGCACCGCGACCAGCAGCGACTGCTCGAATGACGTCAGGTCCAGGCTGTCCTGGAAACGCGGGCCGAGCGGGCTGAGCAGAGCCCACGCCCAGAAGTTGACGGCGAAACCGACGGTGGCCAGAGCCAGCATCAGCCATGCCCGGCCGGACACCGGGGCACCCGACGGCGGGCTGCCGTTCTTCGACTTCGACGGCTGGACCATACTGTCCGTCCCTTCCCTCTCACAGTCCGTCCCTTCCCTCTCACAACGGTGCCTCGGCACCGGGGCCGCGCGAAAACCGCAGGCCCCTTGCCTGCGGGCCGGGGCCCCAGGACCACGGTCCGAGTCCGGGACCCCGCGCCCCCAGGGCCCATGGGTCCCTGCCGTCCGGCGGAGGGTCCCTCCGGTCGGGCCCGGCCTGGCCCGACCGTTCCGTCGTCCGGAGTCCCTGGATCGGTGCCCTTCCAGCGGTCCGTGAAACAACGGCTGTGACGCCGGTGTCCGGTGGTCCCAGGTGGGGCCCGGGCGGCGCGAACGCGGGGCCGGCACAGGGCCGAACGGCCCTGCCCGTACCGGTCAGTGGGCCCGCTCCTGGTCCCGGCCCTGACCTCGCCGCCGCTCCCCCACGTTGAGGCCGGACACGGGACGGGCTGACGCGCGCGGTGTGCGACCGCTGCCGGATCCGGAGCCGTAACCGAAGCGGATCAGCAGGTGCGGGCAGCAGCGTCGTCTCGTTCCCGCCATGGCCGCCCGCAGGTCCGGCCACTCCATCGCCTGGTGCAGCATCGAGGTACGCACCCCGTACCGGGTCGCCGTGAGCAGGACGCGTTCCAGGGCCTGCCCCGCCCTCAGCCAGTCCTCCGGCCGGTCGTGGGAGGTCCACAGCAGGGCCACCTGCGCATGGCGTTCGAACCGTACGGCCGGGAGTCTCGGTACGGGCAGTACTCCAGTGAAGTCCCGCACCGGCATCCGGCCGGACGCGTCCCGCGGGCCCAGGGCGGTCAGGGGGATGCCGTAGGGGGTGCGTTCGCCCGGAGGTGTGACCCAGGTGCGCATTTCGCCGATGCCGGCCGGGTCGGCGGCATTGCGGGTCTCGGCGGCCTCCGTCAGGTGCAGCAGGCGCCGGGTGCCCATGATGTCGGGGACGTCCAGGTGGGCTCCCTCGGTGCGGGCCGCGCCGATCATCTCGGTGACGATCGGGTCCGGCACCGGGCGGCCGGTGAACGGCATCCGGCTGGTGTGGCGGCGCTCGACCGCGTCGTACAGGCCGCTCAGGGACAACTGCCGGTCCACGGTGGGGCAGGACAATTGCACCGTGGCCAGCAGGTCCGGGTCGTCCGCGGCGGGGCGCAGCCGGACGACGGGAGCCCAGCCGAGGTGTTCCGCGGCCACCCGGAGGTTGAAGACGGCCGCACCGACCGACATGTGCTGGGCACGCCCCAGGGGATCCGCGGTCGACAACTGCCGCCTGCGGTCGGCCCTGACCTGGACCGTCCCGCTGTCCGGGTCCAGGCCGAACCGCCAGGGCTGCGTGTTGTGGATCGACGGGGCCGCCACTGCCGCGGCCAGCAGGGCATGCACGGCTGCGGCGTCGAGTTCGCGGGTCTGCATCACGGCAATCACGGCTCCTTCGCAACGGCTCCTCGGCAGAGTTCTCTCTGCTGCGTCAACCCTGCGCCGCGAAACCGCTCCGGGAGGAGGGTTGACCGGCCCCACGGCGCGGGCCATGTGGCCCGTTCGGGACCGTCAGTGGTCTCGTTCGGGGCCCTCCGTGGTCTCGTTCGGGACCGTCAGGTGGCCGGTAGGGCCGTGGCGAGCAGGACGACGCCGAGGGAGCCGACCAGGGCGACGACCGCCAGGGCACGGGCGGGCTCCGTGCGGCCCTTGGAGTGGGCGATCCCGTGTCCCGCCGCGGCGAGTATCACGGCGGCGAACAGGGCGAGTTCGGCCGCGAGGGTATGACCGTATCCGGGCTCGGCCAGGGAGGCCCAGGTGACGCCCTTGTGCCAGGCCATGGCCCATCCGGTACCCAGCTGCACGGGCAGGAAGAGGGCCCCGGTCAGCATCCCGAACCGGCGGCCGGCCGCGGCGGTGAAGCGGTCCCTGGCCTCCTCGGCGAGCAGCCGCCGGGCCAGCGGCAGGATCACCAGGGACAGGGCCAGCTGCCCGCCGACCCACAGGGCGGCGCCGGCCACGTGCGTGAACCGCACCAGGGACCACCATCCGACGGTGTCCACTACTCGACCACCTCCACGGTGCCGAGCGCGCCCGCTTCGGCGTGACGCATGTCGTGATCGACGAAGGCGTAGTGGCCGGCTTCCGGGAACGTCGTCTCCACGAAGCCGCCCTGCGCGGGAGCCAGGTCGAGGACCTGCGCGCCGCCCGGATCGTCCGGCCGGAGCAGGTGGACGCCCTCCTTGTACACGGTGTCGAAGACGGTGCCCACGATGTGGAAGGCGATGCCGTTCCGCGGCCCGGCGGCGACCACCCAGAACCGGACCCGTTCACCGGCCCGCACCTTCAGGGGCCGCTTGGCGTACTGGGCGGCGACCCCGTTGAACGCCCAGGCGTCCGGCTCGTTCCGACGCATCTTCGCCACCTGGGCGGTGCTGCCCGGCGTACCGAGGTAGAGCTCGGAGGAGACCAGCGCGTATGCGTGGTCGACCTTCTTCAGCCCCGGCGGATCGATGATCACGGCGCCGTACATGCCGTTGCCGATGTGCTGGAGCATGGGTGCGGTGCTGCAGTGGTACAGCCAGGCTCCGGCCTTCTCGGCACGGAAGCGGTAGAGCAGGCGCTCACCGGGCTCGATGGTGCGCATGGGCTTGTCGGGGGCGAGGGAGCCGGCGTGGAAGTCGATGCCGTGGCCCATGCTCGGGTCGTCGTTGATCAGGGTGATCTCGAAGACGTCACCGATCCTGCCGTGCAGGGTGGGGCCGGGTGCGGTGCCACCGAAGGTCCACATCTGCTGTGTCACGCCGGGAGCGACCTCGCTGTCGGTGCGGGCGGCGCGCAGTTCGGTTCTGTGCACCGTCCCGCCGGGCGCGGGGGCCAGGTCGGCGGAGCGGGGCCGCCAGGCGGTGGAGAAGTCGGCGGCGAGGTCGGGGCCGTCGTCCGTGCCGGTGCCGGAGGCCGACGCGTGTCCGTCGTGTCCCGTGTGGCCCGCTTCTTCGCCACTGCCCGCGCCGGTGCCGTCGTTGACGACGATGTCCAGGTTCATCCCGGCTGCCCGGTGGCCCGGCAGAGTGCACCACGCCTCGCGGTCCTCGGTGACCGGGCCGAGGTCGAGCACGCGGCTGTCGCCCTTGGCGAGCATCGGGGTGGCGGGGCCGTCCTCCACCTTGAGGTCGTGCCGTTGGGCATCGGTGTTGGTGACCTTCAACCGCAGTGCGGTGCCCGCGTCGACCTCGATACGGTCCGGGCGGATCCGCATGCCGACGAGGGTCACGGCGACGGTGCGCGTGACACCCGTGCCGCCGCCCGCGGTTCCGGCAGCGGTGTCCGAACCTCCTGTTTTCCCAGCGCTGTTGGCGACCAGTACGGCCAGCACGGTCAGCACGGCACCCGCGGCGGTGCCCCACAGCGCGGGACGCCGTCCGGCGCCGCCCGTACCGTTCGCACCGTCCGCGCCCCGGGGGCGGTCCCGGCCGGTCTCCCGGCCGAGCGCACGCCCGCTGCGGAGCAGCACGGACACCGTCAGGGCGAGGAACGCGGCGCCGGCGGGGTGGGGCAGCGGCAGGGCTACGAGGGCGACGCCGAGGTTGAGGACCGCCAGCCGCACCACCCAGCCCCGTTCCAGTACCGCCCGCAGCGCTGCCCGCTCCGAGGGGCCGGAGGCGAGGACGACGGGCAGAAGATAGGTCAGCGCGCCGATGAGGACCTGGGCGACCAGTCCGACGAGCAGGACCGGGACCAGGGACGCGACGAGTTCCTGCGCTTCGGTGAGCGACCGCGTCACCAGCAGTCCCAGGTCCGCGACCAGGCCGGCGAACAACCAGGCCAGGGCCGCTGCCAGCGCCCACGCGGCAGCGGCCGAGACCACGGGCCGGCGACGCACGGTACGGGCGAACAGCACGGCCGCGACGGCGACTCCGGCGGCGTAGAGGGCGACGCCGAGTGCAGCGGCGGGCCACTGTCCGGCTGTTAGTCCGGCCACCGCCGTCAGCAGGCCGCCCCCGGTCAGGCCGAGCACGTGGCGGGCCAGTCGGGTGGTGCGTTCGGACATGCGCACGCCCAGCGTGGTCGGCCACAGCATGAACAGCGTGCCCAGCACGGGCAGTCCGATCCAGCCGAGGAGCGTGACGTGCACATGGGCCAGCTTCAGCCCGCTGTGGTGCTGCGGGCCGGCCCTTCCGGTCGCCAGCAGCCAGCCCAGGACAGCGCCTACGATCAGTGCAGCGGCGGCGGCCCGGTAGTAGTCGGCGACCGGAGCGAGCCGTCCGCCCAGCGCGCCCCGGCCCAGGCGGACCAGCACTACGAGGTGCGCGCCGATCGCCCCGACGAGCAGCGCGCATCCGGCTCCGGTCAGGGCCGGCAGGTCGGCCCACGCCCCGGCGAGGACACCCACGACGCCGAGGTTGACGCCGGCCAGCCGGATGTCGCTCCACCGCCGGTCGGGCAGCTTGGCGTGGAGCATGGCGACGGCGAAGTGCTCGCTCCACACCACGATCGCCGTGGTCGCCGTACGCCGTCCGGCGGCCCGGTCCACGCCCGGCCGACCTGCACCGCGGCTGGCACCCGAGGAGGCCGGGGCACGCACCCTGCTGCTGCGGCTGTGCTCCCTGCTGCTGCAGTACCCGGACGCCGAACTCGCCGCCGCGCGGCCGGTCCTGACCTCGACCGTGGCAGCGTTGCCGCCCTCGACCGCCGCCGGGTATCTGGCCGAGTTCACCACCTGGCTCACCGCCGAGGAACCGGACGCCCTGGAGCGCCACTACGTCGAGACGTTCGACCTGCGCCGCAGGAGCAGCCTCTACCTCACCTACTACCTGCACGGCGACACCCGCCGCCGCGGAATGGCCCTGCTCACCCTCAACCAGCGCTATCGGGCAGCCGGTTGGGACACGGACGGGGGCGAGCTGCCGGACCATCTCCCGGTGGTTCTGGAGTTCGCCGCCCTCGTCGGCCCCGGCGCCGGTGAGGCGCCTCTGCGGCAGCACCGGCGTGGACTGGAGCTGGTTCACCGGGCGTTGACCGACGCCGGCTCCCCCTACCGGCATGTGCTGGGGGCGCTGCTCACGCTGCTGCCGCCGGCCACCGTGGCGGACCGGGCGGAGGTCGCCCGGCTCGTCGCCGAGGGCCCGCCGGACGAGGAGGTGGGCCTTGACCTCTATCGAACGCATTCAGCGTACGGGCCTTACGGGGAAGGCGAGTTCGCTCCGCCGGGCGCCTTCGAGCCCCCGTTGCCCGCCGTACCGACCCGGGTGCCGCCCCTCACTCCGACCAGCCGCACGGAAGGCCGTCGATGAACGCCCTGTCCCTGACCGTCGCCGCGTCGTCCTCCCCCGCGGCGTCCCCCTCCTCGGTGAGCGGCACCGATCTGCTCCTTTGGGTCGCCGTTCCCTACGTCTGCCTGGCCGTGTTCGTGGTCGGGCACGTGTGGCGCTACCGGCAGGACCAGTTCGGCTGGACCTCGCGCACCAGCCAGCTCCTCGAGCACCGCCGGCTGCGCTGGGGCAGCCCGTTGTTCCACCTGGGCGCGTTCATGGTGATCGCCGGGAATGTGGTGGGGCTCGCCGTGCCGGCCTCGTGGACCGGGGCCGTCGGCATCGACGAGCACATGTACCACACTGTGGCCGTGTGGGCGGGCTCGGTGGCCGGCGTCGCCATGGTGGCCGGGCTCGGCATGCTGTGCGCCCGGCGGCTGCTGAACCGGCGTATCCGGCTCGGCACCGACCGCAGCGACAAACTGCTCTTCCCACTGCTGTCCGCCACCGTGCTGCTGGGCATCGTCGCCACCGCCGCGCACAACGTCTTCGGCGCCGGTTACGACTACCGGTCCACCGTCTCGGTCTGGTTCCGGGGCCTGTTCACCCTCACTCCGAAGCCGGAGGCGATCACCGGCGCCCCGCTGCTGTTCCAGTTGCACGCCCTGACGGCCTGCCTGCTCTTCGCGGCCTGGCCGTTCACCCGTCTCGTCCACGTGTGGAGTGCGCCGGTCGGGTACCTCGTCCGGCCGTACCTGGTCTACCGGCGCAGGAACGGGTCGGTGGCGGCACCACAGACCGCCTCGCGCCCCTCCGGCGCCCGGTCCACCGTCCGGCCATGAACGGCCCGTCTCCCTCCCCCGTGCTGTCTCCCTCCCCCGTGCCGGCACCCGCCGGCGGCCGGCACCCGCACACCGTGGGCGCCGGCCGCCGGACCGGCCTGGTGCTGCTCCTCACCGGGCTCGCCGGCTGGCTGGCCTCCTTCCGGCTCACCGTGGACGACTGGCGGCTGCTCCGGGACCCCGCCTACCGGCCACCGTGCGACATCAGTCCCGTGGTGAGCTGCGGCAGCGTCATGTCCAGTCCGCAGGGCAGCCTGTTCGGCTTCCCCAACATGCTGCTCGGACTGGGCGCGTTCGCCGCCGTGGCCGCCCTGGGCGTCGCCGCTCTCACCGGCGCCCGCTTCCACCGGGGACTGTGGCTCACGCTGGGCGCCGGGGCGCTGGCCGGAGTGTTCTTCGTCCACTGGCTGATCGCGCAGTCCCTGTACGAGCTGGGCAAACTCTGCCCCTACTGCGCCGTGGTCTGGGTCGTCACCATCGCCCTGTTCTGGTACGTCACCGTGCACTGCCTGGATCAGGGCCTGGTCCCGGCGCCCCGGCCGGTGCGGGAGGTCGTCCGGGACACGCACTGGATACTGCTCGGCGCCTGGTACGCCCTGCTCGTCGTGCTCGTCCTCACCCGCTTCGGTCCTCCTGGAGCACATTGCTCTGGCCCTCGGGCCACTCGGAGCGTCACCGGGCCGGATGCGCGGCTCCCCGCCGGTCAGTACGGTGGCGTCCTGGTATGTGACCTTGAACGGAGTGACCCGCCCGAGGACGGCGCGGGTCACCGGGCGGTGGAGGCGGCGACATGGCCGGCAAGAAGGCAGCGAAGCTGCCCCGTGCGGCGTACGAGAGCGAGTTGCTGCGTCTGCAGACGGAGCTGGTGAAGCTCCAGGAGTGGGTGCGGGCGGAGGGGGCCCGGCTGGTCGTCGTCTTCGAGGGCCGGGACGCCGCGGGCAAGGGCGGCACCATCAAGCGGGTCACCGAGTATCTCAACCCGCGCGTGGCACGGATCGCGGCCCTGCCCACGCCGACCGAGCGCCAGCGCACCCAGTGGTACTTCCAGCGGTACGTAGAGCATCTGCCGGCCGCCGGTGAGATCGTGCTGTTCGACCGGTCCTGGTACAACCGCGCCGGCGTGGAGCGGGTCATGGGGTTCTGCACGAAGGAGGAGTACCAGCGTTTCCTGCACCAGTGCCCGATCTTCGAGCGGATGCTGGTGGAGGACGGAATCCTGCTGCGCAAGTACTGGTTCTCGGTGAGCGACACCGAGCAGGAGGCACGGTTCCGCAAGCGACGGGAGGATCCGCTGCGCCGCTGGAAGCTCTCGCCGATGGACCTCGAGTCGATCACCCGCTGGGAGGCGTACTCCCGGGCCAAGGACTCGATGCTGGTGCACACCGACATCCCCGAGGCGCCGTGGTACGTCGTGGAGAGCGAAGACAAGCGCCGCGCGCGGCTGAACATGATCGCCCATCTGCTGAGCACGGTGCCCTACCCGGAGGTGGAGCCGCCGGTCATCGAACTGCCGGAGCGCCCGCCGTCCACCGGCTACCAGCGTCCGCCCCGCGACCTGCAGACCTACGTCCCCGACCACGCGGCCACCCTCTGACCCGGTGTCCCGATGACCGGGTGACCGGGTGACCGGGTGACCGGGTGACCGGCGGGGCAACCGGGTGGTGCCCCCGGCTGCCCCGGCGTGCACACCCTTCCTGCATGATCGGTGGTGGCCCCTCGACCTTCACGGCGGGGAGGCGACCCACCGAACCCGAAGGAGATGGCCTTGTCCATCTGGGAGGCACTGGCGGTCTTCGCCGCCGGCATCGGCGCCGGCACCATCAACACCATCGTCGGCTCGGGCACGCTGATCACGTTTCCCGTTCTGCTCGCCACCGGGCTGCCCCCGGTGACCGCCACCGTGTCCAATGCTCTCGGGCTGATCCCCGGTTCGGTCAGCGGCGCCATAGGCTACCGAGCGGAACTCAAGGGACAGCGCCGTCTTGTCCTGCGGCTCGGCGTGGCCGCGGTGATCGGCGGACTCGCCGGAGCGATGCTGCTGCTCACGCTCCCCGCGACCGCCTTTGAGACGATCGTCCCCGTGCTCGTCGCACTCGCGCTGGTCCTCGTCGTGCTCCAGCCCCGTATCTCCGCCCGCGTCCAACGCCGCCGGGCCCGCACGGGCACGGTCACCAAAACCGACGGCGGGCCCGTCCTCTTCGGCGGGCTCCTGCTCGCCAGCGTCTACGGCGGTTACTTCACGGCGGCCCAGGGGATCATCTACCTCTCCCTGATGGGCATGCTGCTCGAGGACACCCTCCAGCGGCTGAACGCCGTCAAAAACGTCCTCTCCGCCATCGTGAACAGCATCGCGGCCCTGTTCTTCCTGTTCGTCGCCGACTTCGACTGGACCGCCGTCCTGCTCATCGCCGTGGGCTCGGCGATCGGCGGCCAGATCGGCGCGAAGGTCGGACGTCGACTTCCCCCGCCCGCCCTGCGGACCTTCATCGTCGTCGTCGGCACGTTCGCCATCGTCCAACTGCTCCTGCGCTGAACCGGCGCCCGCCGGAGGGCCGGCCATCGGTCACAGGTCACCGCGGCACGGGGCCGAGGCCAACACCCTTCCGTCACAGGGGGATCGGCCTCGGCATGTCGTCCGCGCCAAGGACTCGTTCACCGGCCTCCCGGGCCCGGGGGCGGGCCCGGCCGCCCCCTCACCGAGGCCGGCTCCAGACGCTTCACCGGGAGGCAAGAGCCGTCCGGTTCACGAGCAGACGGTGTCGCTCTTCGGGACCGTCCCGTCGAGCAGGTACTTGTCGACGATCCTGGTCAGGCACTTGTTGACGCCGTAGGTGCCGTGGCCCTCGCCCTCGACCGTGAGGTGGACGCCGACTCCCTTGCCCAGCGCGTCCGCCATCTTCTTGGCGCCCTCGTAGGGGGTGGCCGGGTCACCGGTGTTGCCTATGACGAGAACGGGGCCCGCGCCGTCGGCCTTCATGTCGACGGTGGACGCGTGGCCGTCCACGGGCCAGTCGGTGCACGCGAGCAGCATCCAGGCGGTCATCTCGCCGAACACCGGAGACGCCTTGCGGAATTCGGGAAGCTGCCGGTGCACGTCCTCGACGGTGAAGCGATCCTTGCTGTCGGCGCAGTTCACCGCTGTGTTGGCGGGACCGGAATTGGAGTACACGCCGTTGATGTCGCGCTCGGCGTACAAGTCGGAGAGCCACAGCAGTCCACCGCCCTCCCCCTTCTGCGCATCCTCCAGCGCAGCGCCGAGCCACGACCAGCTTTCCTGGCTGTAGAGGGCGGAGAGGATGCCCATGCCGGCCTGTCCCTGCGTCAGACGGTGAGGGCCTTCTCCTCCGCCGCGTCGTCCGGCGTCGAGTCCTGGGCCAGCCAGGCATCCATGGCCTTGTCGTCCAGGCACTGCACACCGGCGCTCTCCCCGACCCCCCGCGGGTCGAAGCTGACCAGGTCGTAGCGCTTGTGCAGCTCCAGGTACTCCTCGGCGGCGAAGGCGGGGAACGTCGGCACCCCGGAGCCGCCGGGGCCACCGAAGTTGAAGACCAGGGATCCGATGCTCTTCCTGCCGGAGTCCTTCGCGGCCTGTGCCCGGATGAGGGCGAGATCGATGGTCTTGCCGTCGGGCTTCGCGTAGTCCAGGGGCGCCTTCATGGTGGCGCACTGCCATGTCGTCCCGTCCGGCAGGTCCTCGGGTTCATCACCGCCGCCCTGGGCCGCGGACGGGGCGGGACATGCGGCCCAGTCCAACTTCTGCTCTCTGAGAGCGGCGGGGACCGCGGGTATCGCAGCGGCTCCGTCTTCCTCGCCGGCGGGGTCGCAGGCTGTGACGGTGGCGGCTGCCAGTACGGCGAGTGACGCCAGGGCGACGGTGGCCCGGGACGAAAGGTGGTTGGGCATGCTTCTGCCGATCTGAGGTCGTTGACGAGGGAAGGAACGGACGCTTACGCGTCGACGTCCTGAGCGTGGTGCCGGTCGTGGTGCCGACGGTCGGCGCGTCCGTCCCGGCGGGACTTGTACTTTCGGACGACCGGTGCGGCGAGTACGGCGGACACGAGGGTCACGGTGCCCATGAAGGTGTACTCGGACCATGGGCTGTTGATGATCCCGGCCGATTCCAGTGCCGAGAGCAGCACCATGTTCACGGGATAGACGACGAGAGCCAGGACTACGATGTGCCAGGTGGGCGTCTTCTTCAGCAGCATGGCCATGATCACACTGATCAAGACGGCGACCAAGGTGACGATGAAATCGGTTCGTTCCATGTCTCATTCCTTCCGGCCCGGCACCCGCTGAGACGTCGACCACCGGAAGGAACGTCACCTAGGCCGCAAGACCTAGACGGGGTACCGGCGCACCAGTCCTCGACGACAGGCGGAGCCGTGCCCCCCTCTACACTTACGCCAATGGGAAGGGCTCGAGGCCTGCTCCTGCCGGGCCTGTTCGCGGTGGCAGAACCCACTCTGTGGTTCCTCACCTTTCCGTTGCTGGAGAAGCCTCCGAACACAACGGTGTGCATCACTTACTCCTCTGCCTTGGCATGCACCGTGGTCGCGCTCGAACGACGAACCCGAGCACCACCCACCACTCTTGGCCTTACCCTCACCACTTCCGTACTGGTGCAACTCCTGGTCCCGACCGACCTGGTGGGCTTGATGGGCCTGCTGGCCGTCCAGGTGGCGCTCTTCTCCGTGACCGCTCGGAGCGACTGGGCCGTCGGGCTGGGCGCGACCGCCGCAGCCGCTGTCGTCCAACTCCTGTCGGCCACCGTGCAGTACGGGTTCAGCAGTGCTCTCGTCGACGACTGGCTCATCACCGTCTTCTGGTACCTGCTGGCGGCGGCTCTCGGCGCCGGTCGCCGGCACTGGCTGCGGGAACGGCAGGTGGCACAACAGCAACTGGCCCGTGCCGAGCAGGAGCGGGGGCAGGCCGTCGGCACCGAACGGGACCGACTGGCCAACGAGTTGCACGACATCAGCGCACATCACCTCACCTCCGTCGTGGTGACCGTCGAAGCTGCCCGCAGGCTCGGTGACAGCAGGCCCGAGCTGGCCACGGAGACGCTCACGTTCGCAAGCCGCACCACACGGGAGACCCAATCCGCCCTGCGCCGTCTCGTGGCGGTCATGCAGGTGGACGACACACCGGCTCCCCAGTCGATGACCGCCTCGATCGAGGCCCTGATCGCGGGCTTCGGCAGACTGGGTCGCCCCATCTCCGTTTCCCTGCCTCCCGATCTCGTCGGCCCTGCGGCGGAGGCGGCCCACGGCATCATCCGGGAGGCGCTGACCAACGCCCTGCGCTACGCACCGGGCGCGTCGGTCGGCATTCGGGCGGAGCGATCCGAGGACGCCCTGCGACTGACCATTGACAACAGCAAGCCGCCGGGCGGTGCCGACGGCGGCCAGCCGGCTCTCGGCTCCGGCCGGGGTGTGGCGGGGATGTGGCGGCGCGCCGATGCGATCGGCGGGCAACTTTCCGCAGAGCCCCGCCCCGACGGAGGTTGGCGCGTACACGCCGTGCTCCCCGACACCCCGTCCGGACGGCAGTCGGCCGTGGGACGACGGCGCAACTTCGCACGCGAGCAGCAGATCGCGGACGGAGCGGTCTTCGGCCTTGTCGCCGCGTTGTCGCTGGCATTCGCCCTGGCAGAGGCGGACGATGCCGGTCACTCGGTCTCGGTCCGCCTGCTGCTCGCGCTGGTGCTGACCGTGCACGCGCTGCCGCTGTTGTGGCGCCGACGTGCCCCTTGGCTGACCCTCACGGCGGTCGGGGCCACCGCCCTTCTGTGGCCGGTGCTGCTCCACAGCGGTGTGCTGCCGCTGTCCGCCGCGTCCCGTCTCGTGAGCGGCGGACTCGCCGAAGTGGCCGCTGTCTACGGTGTCGCGGCCTACGGCCGCGTGCTGAAACCCGCAACCGCCTCTGACGGGAAGTACGTTCAGCACTCGAGGACGACATTACTGACGTATCCGCCGGGCCTCCGGCTGTCGTTTCTACCTGTTCCCGCCATGCTCCTTTCGTTCGTGGTATCGATGATGGCGGCGTTCACCGCCAACGGGATACTGGTCGGAGAGCCTGTCGATCCCTTCGTTTTGCTGTTCGTTCTCTTGCCGGTGCTGCCTTTGCCCGGCCTGGTGTTCACGGCCGCGTGGTTGGCGGGGTGGCTGATGCACATACGCCGCAGGCGGGAGTTGAGGCGCGAGGACGCAGCGCTCACGGCGTTGCTGGCCGGCAAGAGGGACCTGGTCCACAGTGAGCGGCAGCGGGTCGCCGGCGACCTGCGGGAGACGGTGCTCCGGCAGACCACTCGGGTGATCTCCTCAGCGGAGGCGGGCAGTCTGGACGACGTCGCCGCCGCCACGAGAGCGACGCTGGCCGCCATGCGTCAGCTGCTCGGAAGTCTGGATGCCGGTGCTCTTCAGGGAGTTGACAGCCCCGAGGGGCGGATGAGTCCGCTTTCGTAGGCGAAAATGGTCGCCTGCACGCGATCCCGCAGACTCAGTTTGTTCAGCACGACGCTGACATGAACCTTCACCGTGCCGACGGCCACCCCCAGACGCTCTCCGACTTCCGCGTTGCTCAGGCCCGTGGCGACCAGAGTCAGAGTCTCACGTTCACGATGGGTGAGGTTGCTCAGAGCTCCGGTGGTCTCCGGGGAAACCGGGGCACCTTGGGCGAAGGCCGCTATCAGACGTCCCGTGACCGCAGGCGCGAGGACGCCGTCACCGGCGGCGACACCCCGTATCGCGGCGAGAAGAGCATCCGGCTCGGCATCCTTGAGCAGGTAGCCGGAGGCTCCGGCACGCAGGGCTTCGTAGACGTAGGCATCGAGGTCGAACGTGGTGAGCAACAGGACTCTGACGCGACTGCTGTAACGCGTGATCAGCCGGGTGGCCGTCAGCCCGTCCATACCGGGCATGCGGATGTCCATCAATACCAGGTCGGGCGCGAGCTCGGCCGCCATCGCCACCGCCGCGTCTCCTTCGGCGGCCTCGCCGACCACGGTCATGTCGGCCTCGGCCGTCAGGATCGCCGCGAATCCCGCGCGGACAATCGCCTGATCGTCCGCGACCAGCACACGGACACTGATGACCTTCTCCTCTTCTGAAATCTTTCGTCCGGGCAGGCCGAGCCGGGGGCGGGGTCCGGTACTGGGGGCGGAGCCCTGGAACCGACGACCACGCGCGGAAGTACGGTGCCGGACCACACCGGCCCGACACGATCCCAACGGACAGGCCCTGGCCCACATGGGGCCCGGTTGCCCGCGTCGTATCATCCCACGGGCGCCGAGCACAGCATGCCGGGCCACGCCTCAGTCCTCGCCCTCCAGGTCGCCCTCCGTCTCCAGGTACACCTTCCGCAGCGCGTCGAGGACCGCCGGGTCGGGCTTCCCCCACATGCCGCGCGACTCGGCCTCCAGCAGCCGCTCCGCGATGCCGTGCAGGGCCCAGGGGTTGGCCCGCTGCAGGAACTCGCGGTTGGCCGGATCCAGGACGTAGGTCTCGGTGAGTTTGTCGTACATCCAGTCGGCGATGACCCCCGTGGTGGCGTCGTAGCCGAACAAGTAGTCCACGGTGGCGGCGAGTTCGAAGGCGCCCTTGTAACCGTGGCGGCGCATCGCCTCGATCCACTTCGGGTTGACCACCCGGGCGCGGAAGACGCGCGAGGTCTCCTCCACCAGGGTGCGGGTGCGGACCGTCTCGGGGCGGGTGGAGTCGCCGATGTACGCCTCGGGCGCGGTGCCGCGCAGGGCGCGGACGGTGGCGACCATGCCGCCGTGGTACTGGAAGTAGTCGTCCGAGTCGGCGATGTCGTGCTCGCGGGTGTCCGTGTTCTTGGCGGCCACCGCGATCCGCTTGTACGCCGTCTCCATCTCGTCGCGGGCCGGGCGGCCGTCCAGTTCGCGGCCGTAGGCGTAGCCGCCCCAGACGGTGTAGACCTCGGCGAGGTCGGCGTCGGTGCGCCAGTCGCGGGAGTCGATGAGCTGGAGCAGGCCGGCGCCGTAGGTGCCGGGGCGGGAGCCGAAGATGCGGGTGGTGGCCCGGCGTTCGTCGCCGTGTTCGGCGAGGTCGGCCTGGACGTGGGCGCGGACGTGGTTGGTCTCGGCGGGCTCGTCCAGGGAGGCCGCCAGGCGCACGGCGTCGTCGAGGAGGCCGACGGTGTGCGGGAAGGCGTCGCGGAAGAAGCCGGAGATGCGCAGGGTGACGTCGATGCGGGGGCGGCCCAGCTCGTCGTACGGGATGGCCTCCAGGCCCGTGACGCGGCGGGAGGCGTCGTCCCAGACGGGGCGGACGCCCAGCAGGGCGAGGGCCTCGGCGACGTCGTCCCCGGCGGTGCGCATGGCGCTGGTGCCCCAGAGGGAGAGCCCGACCGAGGCGGGCCAGTCGCCGTTGTCCGTGCGGTAGCGCTCCAGGAGGCTGTCCGCGAGGGCCTGTCCGGTCTCCCACGCGAGGCGGGAGGGGACGGCCTTGGGGTCGACGGAGTAGAAGTTGCGGCCGGTCGGCAGGACGTTGACCAGACCGCGCAGCGGGGAGCCGGACGGGCCCGCGGGGACGAAGCCGCCGTTCAGGGCGTGGACGCTGTGGTCGAGTTCGGCGGTGGTGGCCGCGAGGCGCGGGACGACCTCGCGGGCGGCGAACTCCAGTACGGCGGCGACCTGTTCACCGTGCTCGGCGGGCACGGCGGCCGGGTCCCAGCCCGCGTCCTCCATCGCCTGCACCAGGGCGCGGGCCTTCTCCTCCGCCTCGTCGGCCGTCGTGCGGGTGGCGGCGGACTCGTCGAGACCCAGGGCCTCGCGCAGGCCGGGCAGGGCGGTGACGCCGCCCCAGATCTGGCGGGCCCGCAGGATCGCCAGGACGAGGTTGACCCGGTCGGCGCCGGCGGGCGGGGCGCCCAGGACGTGGAGGCCGTCGCGGATCTGGGCGTCCTTGACCTCGCAGAGCCAGCCGTCGACGTGCAGGAGGAAGTCGTCGAAGCCGTCGTCGTCGGGGCGGTCGTCGAGGCCGAGGTCGTGGTCGAGGCGGGCGGCCTGGATGAGGGTCCAGATCTGGGCGCGGATCGCCGGGAGTTTCGCCGGGTCCATGGAGGAGATCTGGGCGTACTCGTCGAGGAGTTGTTCCAGGCGCGCGATGTCGCCGTAGGAGTCGGCGCGGGCCATCGGTGGGACGAGGTGGTCGATGAGGGTGGCGTGGACCCGGCGCTTGGCCTGGGTGCCCTCGCCCGGGTCGTTGACCAGGAAGGGGTAGATCAGGGGGAGGTCGCCGAGGGCGGCGTCGGGGCCGCAGGCGGCGGACAGGCCGGCGTTCTTGCCCGGCAGCCACTCCAGGTTGCCGTGCTTGCCGAGGTGGATCATGGCGTCCGCGCCGAAGCCGCCGTCCTCGGCCCGGGCGGCGATCCAGCGGTAGGCGGCGAGGTAGTGGTGGGAGGGCGGCAGGTCGGGGTCGTGGTAGATGGCGATGGGGTTCTCGCCGAAGCCGCGCGGGGGCTGGATGAGGATCAGCAGGTTGCCGCGGCGCAGGGCGGCGAGGACGATGTCGCCCTCCGGGTTGCGGCTGCGGTCGAGGAACATCTCGCCCGGGGCGGGGCCCCAGTGCTCCTCGACGGCCGTGCGCAGTTCCCCGGGGAGGGTGGCGTACCAGCGCTTGTAGTCGGCGGCCGGGACGCGCACCGGGTTGCGGGCGAGCTGTTCCTCGGTGAGCCAGTCCTGGTCGTGCCCGCCCGCCTCGATCAGCGCGCGGATCAGTTCGTCGCCGTCCCCCGAGGCCAGTCCGGGGACGTCGGTGTCGCCGAAGTCGTACCCCTCGTCCCGCAGCCGGCGCAGGAGGGCCACCGCGCTGGCGGGGGTGTCCAGACCGACCGCGTTGCCGATGCGGGAGTGCTTGGTCGGGTAGGCGGACAGGACGAGGGCCAGGCGCTTGTCGGCGGCCGGGATGTGCCGCAGGCGGGCGTGGCGCACGGCGATGCCGGCCACGCGGGCGGCGCGCTCGGGGTCGGCGACGTAGGCCGGGAGGCCGTCGGCGTCGATCTCCTTGAAGGAGAACGGCACGGTGATCAGGCGGCCGTCGAACTCGGGCACGGCGATCTGGCTCGCGGCGTCCAGCGGGGAGACACCCTCGCTGCTCTCCTCCCAGGCGGTGCGGGAGCCGGTCAGGCACAGGGCCTGGAGGATCGGCACGTCCAGGGTGGTGAGCGCGCCCGCGTCCCAGGACTCGTCGTCGCCGCCGGCGGACGCCTCGGCGGGCTTGGTGCCGCCGGCCGCGAGGACGGTCGTGACGATGACGTCCGCCGCGCGCAGCTCCTCGATCAGTTCGGATTCCGGAGCGCGCAGGGAGGCCACGTACAGCGGCAGGGGCCGCCCGCCCGCGTTCTCGACGGCGTCGCACAGGGCGTGGACGAAGGCGGTGTTGCCGCTCATGTGGTGGGCGCGGTAGTAGAGCACGGCGACGGTCGGGCCGTCGGTGCCCTCACGGGGTGTGCGCTCCAGCGGCCCCCAGGTGGGCGCGGGCGCGGGCGCCTCGAAGCCGTGGCCGGTGAGCAGGACCGTGTCGGACAGGAAGCGGGCGAGCTGCTCGAGGTTGGCGGGCCCGCCGTGGGCGAGGTAGGCATGCGCCTCGGCGGCGAGGCCGACGGGGACCGTGGAGGCGGCCATCAGCTGGGCGTCGGGGGCCTGTTCACCGGTGAGGACGACGACCGGGCGGCCGTCGGCGAGCAGCAGGTCGAGGCCGTCCTCCCAGGCGCGCAGTCCGCCGAGGAGGCGTACGACGACCAGGCCGATGCCGTCGAGGAGTGCGGGCAGGTCGTCGAGCGGGAGGCGGGAGGGGTTCGCGAAGCGGTAGGGCACCGGGCCGTCGGCCGCGCGGGCGCTGAGCAGATCCGTGTCGGACGTCGACAGGAGCAGGATGCGGGGGTGCGTCGAGCGCTCCCCGGACGAATGCGGCATGCGTCGGCCGGCCTTCCTCGGGATCCGCGCCCCGGGTGGTACAAGACGGCTGGAGTTCCTGACTCGTCCGGCCTCGTGGTGGCCTGACTCACAGTGGCGGGACCGCGCCGGATTCGCACCGGGCTTCCTCCATGTCGCCGTCATGGCGATGGCGGATCTGATGATCCGCCGAGAGACATAGTACGGGTCGGGGCAAGAGGGCAGGACTTGGCTGCGGGGTGCCGATCTGTATGCTCGCCGCCATGTCCACGGCTCCCCTCCCCCCGTCGTCCCAGGCCACAGCGGTCTCCCGGGACCGCGGTGACGCCTGCCCGGGGTCGTTGCGGCTGCACACGGCCGACGACGGTGCGCTGGCCCGGGTCCGGGTGCCCGGCGGGGTGCTCGCCGTGCCGCAGGCCGAGGCACTGGCGGACGCGGCGGACCGGCTGGGCGACGGTGAACTGCATCTGACCTCGCGCGGCAATGTGCAACTGCGTGGACTGCGCGACGACTGCGGCGCCCGGCTCGCCGAACTGCTGGACGCCGTCGGACTGCTCCCCTCACGTGGGCACGAACGGGCACGCAACATCGTCGCCTCGCCGCTGTCCGGCCTCGACGGACGGGGTGTCCGGGATGTGCGGTCGTGGTTGTCGGCCCTGGACGGGTCACTGTGCGCGAGTGAAGCGGCGCGGGCGCTGTCCGGGCGGTTCCTGTTCGCGCTCGACGACGGGCGGGGCGATGTCGCCGGGCTCGGCGCCGATGTGACCGTGCGTGCGCTCGCCGGCGACGGCGCCCTGCTCGCCGTGGGCTCGGCGGAGCAGGCCCTGCGGGTGTCCGGGGACGAAGCGCCCCGGGCCGCCCTGCTCGCCGCCGAGGCGTTCCTCGACGTGTTGCGGGAGACCGGGGCGCAGGTCTGGCGCGTCGACGAACTGAGCCTTCCCTCCGGGGAGTTGACTCGTCTGATCCGGTCCCGTCTGACCGGTGCGGGCATCGGCTGCGTTCCGGCGCCGCACGACCGCGCCACAGCGGAGGGACCGCCTCCGGGGGTGGCCGGGGCGGCCTTGTCCGTCCATGTGCCCCTGGGCCGTCTCACGTCCCGTCAATGGCGGACCGTGACCCGGGTGGCCGCCGAAGTCCGGTCGGGCGAACTGCGCCTGACACCGTGGCGCGGCATTGTCGTCCCCGCTCCCGGGACGAGCGCGGCGACAGCGGCCGACACACTGACCCGTCTCTCCGGCACCGGCCTGGTCACCGACTCCTCCTCCCCCTGGCTGCGCGTCGGTGCCTGCATCGGCAGGCCGGGGTGCGCAAAGTCGCGTTCCGACGTGCGGGCGGACGCAACCGCCGCCCTCGCCGACGCGGGCCGCTCCCCCCTGCCGTTGTACTGGTCCGGCTGCGAGCGGCGCTGCGGCCACCCCCGCGGCGACCGGATCGACGTGGTCGCCGCCCCGGAGGGCGGCTACCGGATCGGCATGGCCGCCCGGGAGCGGCCGGAGCGTACCGCCGCCCTGGACGATCCCTCCCACCTCGCCGCCGCCCTGGCGGCCCTCACCTCATGAGCCGTACGACGACCGAGAGCAGCGAGAAGAGCACCGTGACCCCCTACGACTACGAGAAGGACGGGGCGGCCATCTACCGCCGGTCCTTCGCCACCATCCGCGCGGAGGCGGACCTCGCGGCCCTGCCCGCCGACGTCAGCCAGGTCGCGGTCCGGATGATCCACGCCTGCGGCATGGTCGACCTCGTCCGCGACATAGGTCACACACCCGGTGTGGTGGCCCGCGCACGCGAGGCCCTGCGCGGCGGGGCTCCGATCCTCTGCGATGTGCAGATGGTCGCCAGCGGCGTGACCCGCAAGCGGCTGCCCGCCGGCAACGACGTACTGTGCACCCTCTCCGACCCGGCCGTCCCGGAGCTGGCGGCGAAGCTCGGCACCACCCGCAGCGCCGCCGCGCTGGAGCTGTGGCGCGACCGCCTGGAGGGCGCCGTGGTCGCCGTCGGCAACGCGCCCACAGCGCTCTTCCGCCTCCTGGAGATGATCGAGGAGGGGGCGCCGAGGCCGGCCGCCGTCATCGGCGTGCCCGTCGGCTTCATCGGCGCGGCCGAGTCCAAGGACGCCCTGGCCGCCCACCCCTCGGGCCTGGAACACCTGGTCGTCCGAGGCCGCCGCGGAGGCAGCGCCATCGCCGCCGCCGCTCTCAACGCGATCGCGAGCGAGGAAGAATGAGCGGCAAGCTGTACGGGGTCGGGCTCGGTCCCGGGGACCCGTCCCTGATGACCGTACGGGCCGTCGAGGCCATCGCCGAGGCGGACGTGATCGCCTACCACAGTGCCCGCCACGGCCGGTCCATCGCCCGCGCCATCGCGGCGAAGCACATACGGGCCGACCATGTCGAGGAACCGCTGGTCTACCCCGTCACCACCGAGACCACCGACCACCCCGGCGGTTACCAGGGCGCCATCGACGACTTCTACACCGAGGCGTCGGCCCGGCTCGCCGTCCACCTGGACGCGGGCCGGACGGTCGCCGTCCTCGCCGAGGGCGACCCGCTCTTCTACGGCTCCTACATGCACATGCACAAGCGGCTCGCGGACCGCTACGACACCGAGGTGATCCCCGGTGTCACGTCGGTCTCCGCCGCCGCGGCCCGCCTGGGCACTCCGCTCGTCGAGGGCGAGGAGGTGCTGACCATCCTGCCGGGCACGCTGCCCGAGGAGGAGCTGACCGCCCGGCTCGCCGCGACGGACGCGGCCGTGGTGATGAAGCTGGGCCGCACCTTCCCCAAGGTGCGCCGGGCGATGGAGCGCGCGGGACGGCTCGGGGCGGCCCGGTACGTCGAGCGGGCCACCATGGCCGGGGAACGCCTTGCCGGACTCGCCGACGTGGAGGCCGAGTCCGTGCCGTACTTCTCGGTGGCCGTGCTGCCGAGCCAGGCCGACGCCGAACGCCCCGCGCGGGAGCCGGGCTCCGTCGGTGAGGTCGTCGTGGTCGGGACCGGGCCGGCCGGGCCGTTGTGGCTGACGCCCGAGTCGCGCGGGGCCCTCGCCGCCGCCGACGACCTGGTCGGCTACACCACCTACCTGGACCGGGTGCCCGTACGAACCGGTCAGCGCCGCCACGGCTCGGACAACCGGGTCGAGGCCGAGCGCGCCGAGTTCGCGCTGCGACTCGCCCTGCAGGGGCGCAGGGTGGCTGTCGTGTCCGGCGGCGACCCCGGTGTCTTCGCCATGGCCACGGCCGTGCTGGAGGCCTCCTCGGCCCAGGAGTACACGGACGTGCCGGTACGGGTGCTGCCGGGCGTGACCGCCGCCAACGCGGCCGCCGCCCGTGCGGGCGCCCCGCTCGGTCACGACTACGCCACCGTCTCCCTGTCCGACCGCCTCAAGCCGTGGGAGGTCATCGCCGGACGCCTGCGCGCCGCCGCGGGTGCCGACCTGGTGCTGGCCCTGTACAACCCCGGGTCGCGCAGCCGGACCTGGCAGGTCGGCAAGGCCCGCGAACTGCTGCTGGAGCACCGGGCGCCGGACACGCCCGTCGTTGTGGCGCGGGACGTGGGCGGCGCCGGCGAGCGGGTGCGGATCGTCCGGCTGGCGGACCTGGACCCGGACGAGGTCGACATGCGCACGGTCCTGTTGGTCGGTTCCTCGCAGACCCGGGTCGTACGGCGGGGGGACGGCGAGGAGGTCGTCTGGACGCCCCGCCGCTATCCGGAGGAGTGAGGGCCTCGGCGGTTCAGCCGGCGTCCGGGTGCGCACACCGCGCGTATGCCTCCCGGACCCGCTGGACCGCCTGCCGGGGATCGGCCACGACGGTCACTCCCCCGGGCACCGGCGGCCTGCGCACCACGACCACGGGCACCCCCGCCTCACGGGCGGCCGTCAGTTTCGGTGCGGTGGCCGCTCCCCCGCTGTCCTTGGTGACCACGACGTCGATCCGGTGCCGACGCAGCAGCTCGCGTTCCCCGTCGAGGGTGAACGGGCCGCGGTCGAGCAGCACCTCCATGCGCGCCGGGTGCGGCGCGCCGGGCGCGTCCACGGACCGTACGAGGAACCACAGGTCGTCCAGGTGGGCGAAGGCCGCCAGGCCCGTCCGGCCGGTGGTGAGGAAGACCCGCCGGCCGAGCGCGGGCAGCAGCCCCGCGGCCTCGGTCAGGGAACCGGCCTCGTGCCAGACGTCCCCCTCGACCGGCAGCCAGCCGGGACGTCGCAGCGCGAGGAGAGGAACATGGGTGGTGGTCGTGGCCCGTGCCGCGTTGAAACTGATCGTGCCGGCGAAAGGGTGGGTGGCGTCGATGAGCAGGTCCACCTCGTGCCCGCGCAGCCAGGCGGCGAGTCCGTCGGCCCCTCCGAAGCCGCCTACGCGCACCTCGCCGGGCGGTGTCCGGGGCGCGGCCACCCGTCCCGCCAGGGAGTTCGTCACCCTCAGACACGGCAGGGCGGCGTCCGCCAGGAGCTCGGCGAGGCGGCGGGCCTCGGTGGTGCCGCCGAGGATCAGCACATGCACGGCCGTTCCGTTCCCTTCATTCGGTTCCCTTCCCCCGAGCGAGACATGAGCAGCGACGCATGAGCAGCGAGGCCGAGGGCGGTCGCAGCGCCCAACTCAAGCACACCGGTCTGCGGCCCGGCTGGACCACCGGTGCCTGCGCTACCGCGGCCACGACCGCCGCGTACACCGCGCTGCTCACCGGCGGCTTTCCCGACCCGGTGGCGGTCACGCTGCCCAAGGGGCAGACACCGTCGTTCGCGCTGGCCGTCGAGGAGCTGACGGACTCGTACGCCATGGCGGGGATCGTCAAGGACGCCGGCGACGACCCGGACGTCACGCACGGGGTGCTGGTCCGGGCGACGGTGCGGCGGCTTCCCGCCGGGGCCGGGGTCGTCTTCCGGGCGGGGCCCGGCGTGGGTACGGTCACCCGCCCCGGCCTGCCGCTGCCTGTCGGCGAACCGGCCGTCAACCCGGTCCCCCGGCAGATGATGAGCGACCACGTCGCCCGCGTCGCCGGACGGTACGGCGGCAGCGGCGACGTCGAGATCACCCTCTCCGTCGACTACGGCGAGGAAATCGCCCGCTCCACCTGGAACCCGCGGCTCGGCATCCTCGGCGGGCTGTCCATCCTCGGCACCACCGGCATCGTGGTCCCCTACTCGTGTTCGGCGTGGATCGACTCGATCCGCCGGGGTGTGGACGTGGCGCGGGCGGCGGGGCGCACGCACGTCGCCGGGTGCACCGGCTCCACCTCGGAGAAGACGGTCGTCGCCGAGTACGGCCTGCCCGAGATCGCCCTGCTGGACATGGGCGACTTCGCGGGCGCCGTGCTGAAGTACGTCCGGCGTCACCCGGTGGACCGGCTCACCGTCTGCGGGGGCTTCGCCAAGCTCTCCAAGTTGGCCGCCGGTCACCTCGACCTGCACTCCGCCCGTTCCCAGGTCGACAAAGGGTTCCTCGCCGAGCTGGCGCGGCGCGGCGGCGCGGACGAGGCCCTCACCGCCGCGGTGGCGGACGCCAACACCGGCCTCGCCGCACTCCAGCTCTGCCAGGCGGCCGGGGTCCCACTGGGCGACCTGGTCGCGACGGTGGCCCGCGACGAGGCGCTGGCCGTGCTGCGCGGGGCGCCGGTCGCGGTCGACGTGATCTGCATCGACCGGGCGGGGACGGTGGTGGGCCGCAGCTTTGTAGCCTGAGGACCGACCCGGTCGAGGCCGGGAAGGCGGGCCGACCCGGCCTCGACCGGGAGGGCCTGGCCTGCCTGTCGGGACGTCCTGCTCAGCAGGTGTGCCTCTCCCGCTCGGGCGAGTAGAGGTGGCTGTCGCGGAACTGCTCCGCTCCCAGCGTCCGCCCGACCATGATCACAGCCGTCCGCAGCACTCCCGCGTCCTTGACCTTCCCGGCGATGTCGTCGAGCGTGCCGCGGATGATCAGCTCCTCGGGGCGGGAAGCGTACGCGACGACGGCGGCGGGGCAGTCGGCGCCGTAGTGCGGCAGCAGTTCGTCGACCACGCGGTCCGCGTACTTCGCCGCCAGGTGCAGCACGATCAGCGCGCCGCTGCGGCCGAGGGTGGCCAGGTCCTCGCCGTCCGGCATGGCGGTCGCCCGGTTGGCGACCCTGGTGAGGATGACGGTCTGCCCGACCGTCGGCACGGTCAGCTCCCGCTTCAGGGAGGCCGCCGCCGCGGCGAAGGCGGGCACGCCCGGCACGACCTCGTAGGGCACCCCTGCCGCGTCCAGCCGCCGCATCTGCTCGGCGACCGCGCTGAACACGGACGGGTCCCCGGAGTGCAGCCGGGCCACGTCCTGGCCCTCCTGGTGCGCCCGGAGCAGCTCGGCCGTGATCTCGTCCAGATTGAGCTGAGCGGTGTCCACCAGCCGTGCGTCGGGCGGGCATTCTGCCAGCAGCTCGCGCGGCACCAGGCTGCCCGCGTACAGACAGACCCCGCAGGCGGCGAGTGTCCGGGCGCCGCGCACGGTGATCAGGTCGGCGGCGCCGGGCCCGGCACCGATGAAGTACACGGTCATGTGTCTGCTCCCGCTGTTCCTGGTACGGCTTCTGACGAGTCGGATGTCTTGTGTACTGCCCACTGGGTCACCGGCATCGCCTGCCGCCACCCGGTGAAGCCGCCCACGGGCACGGCGTGCGCCACGGCCAGCCGCACCAGCTCGCCTCCGTGGCGCCGTCGGGCGTCGGCCAGCAGCGCCTCGGACTCCAGCGTGACGGTGTTGGCCACCAGCCGCCCGCCCGTGGGGAGTGCTTCCCAGCACGCGTCCAGCAGTCCGGGGGCGGTGAGCCCGCCGCCGACGAAAACGGCGTCCGGCCGCGGGAGTCCGGCGAGGGCGGCGGGCGCCGCGCCGGTCACCACCCGCAGTCCCGGGACGCCGAGCCGCTGCGCGTTGCGGAGGATCCGCTCGGCACGGACGGGGTCGCGTTCGACGGTGAGGGCCCGGCAGGCGGGGTGCGTGCGCATCCACTCGACGGCGATCGAGCCGGAGCCGCCGCCGACGTCCCACAGCAGTTCGCCGGGGGCGGGGGCCAGGGCGCCGAGGGTGGCTGCGCGGACATGACGCTTGGTGAGCTGCCCGTCGTGCTCGTACGCCTCGTCCGGGAGCCCGGGGACTGCGCCGAGACGCAGGGCGCCGGGGGCGCGGCGGCATTCGACGGCGACGATGTTGAGGGGGTCGGGGCCGTCCCCCGTGTACGGCGGTGGCCAGTCGTCGGCGGAGGTCTCCCCGGTCGTCCGTTCCCTGTCGCCGCCGAGCTGTTCCAGCACCCGCATCCGGCTCGGCCCGAAGCCGCGGTCCCGCAGCAGGGCGGCGACCTCGCCGGGGGTGGCGGCGTCCGCGCTGAGCACGAGCAGCCGCCGGCGGTCGTGCAGGGCGGCGGCCAGGCGTGCGGTGGGCCGGCCCACGAGCGTGACGACCTCGGTGTCCTCCAGGGGCCAGCCGAGGCGGGCGCAGGCGTAGGAGACGGACGAGGGGTGCGGCAGGACATGTACGGAGCCGGCTCCGAGCACCTCGGCGAGGGTGCGTCCGATGCCGTGGAACAGGGGGTCCCCGCTGGCCAGGACGGCGATCCGGCGGCCGGCGTGGGCCGCGAGCAGGCCGGGGACCGCGGGCCGCAGTGGTGAGGGCCAGGACACCCGGTCCCCTCCGCACTCCGGTGGCAGAAGGGCCAGTTGGCGGGGACCGCCGATCACCACGTCCGCACCGAGCAGAGCCTGCCGCGAGGTGGCGGGGATGCCCTGCCAGCCGTCGGCACCGATACCGACGACGGTCACTGCGGCGGTCGGTGCGGGTCGGGCGGCGGTCACTGCTCGGCACCTCGGGGTCGGGACGGCATCGGAGACGCACTCTACGGGGCGACGGCCTGCGCGGAGTCACTCGGGTGCGCATCGTCGGCGACTCCCCCGTCGGACCCGGACCAGGGTCCGCGACGAGCCGCTGGGCCGCCTGCACGCCGGCCCGGCCGTCCGGCCCCCTCTCTCGAACAGCAGTGGAGAAAAGGGAGTTGACGGCCGCATTGACTGCCGGCCGGATCCTGGACGCCTTCGCGGGCAGCGGCGGCGCTCCGGCCTCGCCCGGACTCCTTCATGGCCGGCGAAATCCGACCCCCGTGCCGCTAACATGTTTCGAACTCGCGACGATCTCCCCGATCGTCCGTTCTTCACCGGTAAAGCACACCGCACAACAGCTCGATACGTGACCTATTCGTCCAAAATCTAGTAAATGGGCCAAACAATTGAAAACCATTCCACCACGAATACCGTCGCGGACGGGTCGCAGACTCGTCTTCGCCGCGTGGCTTCGGCCACGAGCGATGCTGTGGGCCACGGCGGGCGCGGCGGCCCTCGGTTTCCTCGTCGCGCTGGAACTCTCCGCGCGCCACTACGGCCTACCGGGGCCGATCACCAATCAGGCACGAGAGGTGATATTCGCCCCCCGTTCGGGTCCGCTGCTGTACGCCGGTCTGGCGTTGACGATGGTGGTGCTCACCTGGCGGCAACGGCTCGTCGCACTGGGTGCCGCGATCGGCGTCGATGTCCTCTTCTGGCTGGTGCGGTGGGCGCTCGACGCCGAAATGAACTTCGGCAACGGCGCGTTGTGGGTGGTTCTGGGCTGTGCGGCTGTCGCTGTCACGCGCCGTGCCGACCGGGAACGTGCGCTGCTGCTGAAGGGCGCCGGGCTGGGTCTACTGCTGGTGGCCGGCCACAAGACGGGCGACACCTGGCTGCTCATCACGTCGAAGACCCGCCCCGCAGTGCTCGACCAGTACGTGATCATCGCCGATCGCGCGCTGGGCGACCCGTCGTGGCTGGTCGGCCAGGTCGTCAACGCCACCGCACCGATCAGTGTCCATGTTCTCCACCTGGTCTACGGTCAGCTTCCGCTGGCAGCGGCACTCGTCGGGCTGTACCAGCTGCGTCACGTGGCGGTCGAGCGCCGCTTCCCGGGCCACCATCTGGTGCGCACCTTCCTGGTCATCGGCCTGCTCGGGCCGGCCATCTACATGCTCTTCCCGGTCGTCGGTCCGGTGTACGCCTACGGCGCCGACGGCGGCCAGTGGGCGGCGGCCAACCTGTGGCCGGACACGCTGCCGTCGATCAGCGCTCCGCACCCGATGCCGTTCGACGAGATCACCCCGCGCAACTGCATGCCCAGCCTGCACACGGCGTGGGCCGTCACGCTCTTCATCCATTCCCGCAAGGGCTCGCGGGCGATGCGGTACGCGGGCACGTTCTGGTTGGTCGGCACTCTCGGCGCGACACTGGGCTTCGGCTACCACTACGGCGTGGACGTCATCGCCGGCGTGGTGTTCGCGCTCACGATCGAGGCGGCGATGCGCTCGCTCGCACAGGGCTGGGACCGGTCGGGCGTTTGGCTGGTCGTCCACGGTACGACGGTGTTCACCCTGCTCCTGGTGTCGTACCGCTATCTGCCGATGGAGATGGCCGGGCGTCCGTGGGTGTTCGGACCGCTCCTCGTGCTGGCGACGGCCTCAGTGGTGCACGGCTACGTGCGGACCACCAGGCTGTGGGATGCGACTGCCACGCCGGCGCGGCAGTCGGAGCCGCACCCCGCAGAACCGCGACCCGAACTGGTCTGAGCCGTGGCGCATCAGGCTGTATGCCGGGCGCTTCACGGGCGGGGCCGGCACGCTGAACGTGTGCCGGCCCCTCCCCTTCAGGGACACCGTGCTGCCGGAGTGCCGTCCGCCGTACCTGCTCAACCCTGGTACGGCTGTCCCGCCTCAGCCGTCGGGGCCGGGCAGGCTGTGGGCGGGCAGGCTGTGGTCGTAGAGGTCGTAGGACACCGTGCTGGTGGCGGGCATGGTGTGTACCGCCTCCAGGGCCGGTGAGACGAAGGCGCGCCAGGGTTCGCCGGCAGCGGCCGCGCGCGGCTCGAAGCGGACGGGCCGGCGGGCGAGCTCCTGCCACAGGGGCGGCAGGGTGTCTTCCGATGGGCCGCTCGGGACAGGGAAGGCCGCCAGTACACGTTCTCGATCATCCATCCGGTAGGACAGCAGGGTGGAGTACGGTCCGATCCGGTCGGGGCAGCGGGCCGCGGGCCGCGGAAGAGGCGTATGGCGGCCCAGCCGGCCGGAGCCACTGACGTGAACAGCAGGTCGAGCGCGCTGTCCGGGCCGCCGGCGTCCCTGACTCGTACGGCCGGGCCCGGGCCGTACGGCAGCCGCCGGAGCAGGCCGAGCGCGCGGGACCGGCGCACGGTCACCGCGTACGGGCCGGGCCGGCCATGGCACGTTCCACACCACGCCGGCGCGGCCGGGCACATCCGGAGTGCCCGAGCACAGCACACCGTGCGGGTGCAGGGCCGGTACCGCACGCCACCGCGCCGGCCGGTCGGCGACTCGATGAACGGTCCCGTCGGGGATCACGAGGGGCATCTCAGTACTCGGGGCGGATGACGGCACGGCCACAGCCGTCGGTCTTGTGCTTGAACAGGTCGTACGCCATGGGCGCCTGGTCGGGCGAGAGCGTGTGGGTCGCCAGGCGGGCCGTCTCGATCTCGCCCGCGGCCGACCGGTCCAGCATCATCGGGATGTAGCGCTGCCCGTGCATCTGCGCGTTCCGCACGGTGAGTCCCTTGTTGATCACGGCACCGAGCGGGAACTTGTCGACGGCGTCCGCGAAGACGCCCAGGACGAACACGGCGCCGGCCTTGAGGCAGGCGTGGATGGCCCGGCGTACGGCGGTGGGCCGACCCGTCTGCAGCCGGAGCTGCTGCTCGGCCTGGTCGTACAGGTGCATCGGACCGTCGCTGCGGGCTTCCATGCCGACGGCTTCGATGTACACGCCGGGACCGCGTCCGCCGGTGCGTTCGCGCAGTTCGGCGGCGACGTCCGTGGTGGTTCGGTCGATGGTCTCCGCGCCGGCGTACCGCTCGGTCCTGGCCGGCCGTTCGGGGATGCGGTCGATGGAGACGACCCGCTCGGCGCCGAGCAGGATCGCCGCCCCGGCCGCCGTCTGCCCCACCGCGCCACGACCCCGTACCGCGACCACGTCGCCGGGTTCGGCTCCGGCGAGATCTGGACGGCCCACCTGGCGACCCACACCCACCGTCGGCCGACCCGCCGGCGCCCCCGCGCCACCGGCGAGGCCGGGGGCCGGATTCACGGCTCGATCCTCGAGATTGGCTGTTGACACTCCCATGACGCCCTGGCCATGATGATACTCCGTAGTATGAAACAGGAGCGAGATGAACTTCGAAGGTCGGGTAGCGGTGGTGACCGGTGCCGGTGGTGGGCTGGGGCGGGCCCACGCAGTAGCCCTCGCCGAGCGCGGCGTCAAGGTGGTCGTCAATGACATGGGGGCGCCGAGTGGCGTGTCCACCGGCCGGAGCGCGGCGGCACAGGTGGCCGCGGAGATCCGGGCTGCCGGTGGTGAGGCGCTCGCCCACCTCTGTGATGTCACGGACGTGGAAGCCGTCGAGAGGATGATCGGCGAAACCGTCGCGCAGTGGGGCCGCGTCGACATCCTCATCAACAATGCCGGGGTCCTGCGCGACAAGTCCTTCGCGAAGATCCAGTTGGATCACATCCGCCAGGTCGTCGACGTGCACCTGATGGGCTCGATCCACTGCACCAAGGCGGTGTGGCCGCACATGGTGGAACAGGGCTACGGCAGAGTGCTGATGACCACGTCCGCATCCGGCATCTACGGCAACTTCGGCCAGTCCAACTACGGCGCGGCGAAGTCCGGCCTGGTCGGCCTGATGAACGTCCTCGCGATCGAGGGCGAGAGAAAGGGCATTCGCGTCAACGCGCTCGCCCCGACCGCGGCCACACAGATGACCGAGGGCTTGATCGACGAGCGGATCCTCGGTCTGCTCACCCCCGAATCGATTGCTCCGGGAGCCTTGTTCCTCGTCAGTGAACAGGCCCCCACCAAGACCATCCTCGCCGCCGGCGCCGGTGTCTTCGCCATTGCGCAGATGAAGGAGTCCGCAGGGGTCTACCTTCCCGAGGACGACCGCTCGCCCGAAACCATCGCCGAGCGGTGGGCCGAGATCAGTGACATGAGTGATCCCGTGGTCACCGCGTCCGCGTTCGACCAGACGAAGCGGTATGCCGCCATGGCCGGCACCGAGACGGGAGCCGTGCCGTGAGAGAAGCCGTCATCGTGTCCACGGCCCGGACGCCGATCGGCAAGGCGTTCCGTGGCTCGTTCAACGACACGTCCGGTCAGCAGCTGGCCGCCCACGCGATCACCGGCGCACTGCGGCGAGCGGGACTCGACGGACATGAGGTCGAGGACGTCGTGTTCGGCTGCGCGATGCAGGAGGGCTCGACAGGGATGAACGTCGCTCGCCAGGGGGCGCTGCGAGCGGATCTGCCGGTGACGGTTCCCGGAATGACCATCGACCGGCAGTGCGCGTCGGGTCTGATGGCGATCGCGACCGCGGCGAAGCAGGTCGTCACCGACGGGATGAACATCGTGATCGGCGGCGGAGTCGAATCCATCTCCCTCGTCCAGAACGAGCACAGGAACACCCACCGGGCCCTCGACCCATGGCTGTCGCGGGAGAAGCCCTCTCTCTACATGAGCATGCTGGAGACAGCGGAGATCGTGGCAGAGCGTTACGGCGTCAGCCGCGACGCGCAGGACGAGTTCGCTCTGCTGTCCCAGCGGCGGACGGCCGCCGCGCAGCAGGCGGGACTCTTCGACGAGGAGATCGTCGCCTGGTCCGGCCGACGGGCGGTCCCCGAGACACCGGACGCCCCGGCGGCCGCCCGGGAGTTCACCCTGCGCGAGGACGAGGGAAGCCGCGCCTCGACCACACGTGACGCGCTGTCCCGTCTCCGGCCGGTGCTTCCCGACGGGAAGGTGTCCGCGACCTCCACCGTCACCGCCGGCAACGCGTCCCAGCTCTCCGACGGCGCCTCCGCCGCCGTCGTGATGGAGGCCCGCGAAGCGGCGAAACGCGGTCTCGCCCCGCTCGGCGCCTACCGGGGAATCGCCGTCACCGGCTGCGAGCCGGACGAAATGGGGGTCGGCCCCGTGCACGCGGTCCCCAAGCTGCTCGCCGAACACCGCCTCTCCGTGGACGACATCGACCTGTGGGAGCTCAACGAGGCTTTCGCGTCGCAGGCCGTCCACTGCCGTGACCGCCTGGGCATCGATCCAGCCAAGCTCAATGTCAACGGCGGCGCCATCGCGGTCGGCCACCCTTACGGCATGACGGGGGCCCGCCTCGTCGGCCACGCCCTGCTCGAGGGACGCCGGCGCGGCGCCCGGTTCGCCGTCGTCACCATGTGCGTCGGCGGAGGCATGGGTGCCGCCGGTCTCTTCGAGATCTTCTGACGACCGCCGTCCGCCGACGCGGCCGGCGCGGACTCCCGCCTTCGAGCGGACTCCTCCTTCGAACAGCACGGATCCAGAACAGTCCGGCCGCCGCTGCCATACCGAGGCGACACGTCGCCATCACCCCGGATGCGTTCCACGCACGACACCAGTACCTCAACCCGTTGGAAGGGCTTCGATGACTGTCGATTCGGTTTCTTCGGCGGCGGACACGCTGCACGCGCGCGCCACTCGCAAGGCCATGGTCAGGCTCCTGCCGATCATGCTGGCCGCCTACTTCATGGCCTACATCGACCGCACCAACGTCGCGCTCGCCAAGACCCATCTGCAGGCCGACGTCGGCATCAGCGTCACGGCCTTCGGGCTGGGCGCCGGGATCTTCTTCATCAGCTACGCCTTCCTGGAGGTGCCCGGCAGTCTGATCATGCACAGAGTCGGCCCAAGACGGTGGATCGCACGGATCGCCGTCACCTGGGGCGCGCTCTCGGCGGCCATGATGTTCGTCCAGGGCGAGTGGTCGTTCTACGTGCTGCGCTTCTTCCTCGGCATGGCCGAGGCAGGCCTCTACCCGACCCTCATGTACATGGTCACCGTGTGGTTCTCCCAGAAGCACCGCGCCACCGTCGTCGGATTCATCTACCTGGCCCCGACCGTCGCCCTGATCGTGGGCAACCCGATGGGCGGCGCGCTGATGGAGTTCGACACCGCTCTGGGGCTGCACGGATGGCAGTGGATGTTCCTGATCGAGGGCATCGTGACCATGCTCGTCGGCGTCCTCGTCTGGTTCAGCCTGCCGGAGACGCCCCGCGACGCCTCATGGCTGACGTCCGAGGAAGCGCAGATACTCTCCGCCCGTGCCGCCGGTGCCGACACGGAGACCGGAAACCGGATCAAGGCCAACCTGAAGCACGCCTTCGCCCGCCCCTTCATCGTCATCGTCGCGCTGATCTACCTGTTCAACCAGGTCACAAACGTCGGCATCGTCTTCAACCTGCCGTCGATCGTCGAGGGGCTGGACATTCACGGCTCGTTCCTCATCGGCCTGGTGTCGGGAAGCGCCGGTATCGGAGCCACCGTCGGAGTGCTCCTCGTTCCCTTCGTGCACCGTCGTTTCGGCAACGAGGTGGCGCTCATCGGGATCCTCGCGGCGTCGACGGCGGTGACAGCGGCGATCTTCGTGCTCTCGTCGTCCCCGACCGCGCAGATCCTGCTGATCGTGGTGTCCATGGTCTTCGTGTTCGGCACGCTGCCGCTGTTCTGGTCCGTGGCCATGGCGCGGATGTCCGGACTGGCTGCGGCTGCCGGCCTCGCGTTCATCAACACGATCGGACTGCTCGGCGGATTCCTCGGCCCGTACGCCTTCGGCCTGGCCGAGGACGCGACCGGGGACCCCGGCGCGGGGCTCTACGTCGTCATCGCCTCCTCGGTCGTCGGCGTCCTGCTCACGCCTCTGCTCGCGCGGGCCGTCCGCAGTGAGGACGCGGCCAAGGCCGAGGCCCCGGCCCCCGTCGCGCGTTAGCCGCGACCCGTCCCGGAACGAGACACGGAGGAAACGCACATGCACGGCCTCATGCAGGACCGCCCCTTGTCGCTGCCGATGCTCATGGACGGCATGGAGCACCGGTTCAGCCGCAAACACGTCACCACGACACAGTTGAGCGGCACGGTGTCCGCGGCCTACGGCGACGTCGCCGAGCGCGTCCGACGCCTCGCCGGAGTGCTGGATCACCTGGACGTCCCCGCCGGCGCCCGGGTGGGGAGTTTCGGATGGAACTCGCAGCGCCACCTGGAGTTGTACATGGCCGTGCCCTGCTCGGGGCGGGTCCTGCACACGGTCAACCACCGTCTCTTCACGGAGGACGTCGCCTATATCGTCGACGACGCCGCAGACGACATCCTCTTCGTCGACCGGTCGCTCCTCGACGTGGTGCACCCCCTGCTCGACAGGTGCCCGAGCGTGCGGCACCTCGTCGTGATGGACGACGGCTCATCGACCGAACTGCCGATCGACTCCCGGGTGCACGACTACGAGACCCTCCTGAGCGCCGCCCGGCCGGTCGCGGCGTTCGAGAGCGTCGACGAACGTACCGCCGCCGCCCTGTGCTACACCTCGGGAACGACGGGCCGCCCCAAGGGAGTCCTCTACGACCATCGCTCGATCGTCCTCCACGCGATGACGCTGCTGATGGCGGACACCTTCGCCATCAGCGAGGACGACACGGTGATGCCGATCGTGCCCATGTTCCACGTCAACGCCTGGGGTCTCCCCTATGCCGCGCTGATGGCCGGAGCGAACCTGGTCATGCCCGGCCCGGTCATGTCACCGGAGCGTCTGGTGCGGGCAATGGAGGCGTGCCGGGTCACGTTCGCCGCCGCGGTGGCCACGGTCTGGCGCGGAATGCTGCCCCACGTCGGCGACGCCGACCTGAGCACACTGCGGCGCGCCGTCAGCGGCGGGGGCGCGCTGCCCGTCCCGCTCTCCCGCGCCTTCCACGAGAAGGCCGGGATCCCGCTGACGAGCTCGTGGGGGATGACCGAGACCAGCCCGCTGGTCTGCAGCGCGCGAGTACCCAGCGAGACGGCACACTCCCTGACCGGGGACGACCGCATCACGGCACTGGCCGCCCCCGGTCCTCCCACGGTGCTGTGCTCGCTGCGCCTGGTCGCCGAGGACGGTTCCCCCGCACCCCGCGACGGACGGCACCGAGGTGAACTGCAGGTCGCCGGCCCGACCATCGCGGCCGCCTATTTCGGCAGTTCCCCCGAGGCCTCGGCGTTCACCGAGGACGGCTGGTTGCGGACCGGCGACGTGGCCACCATCGACCCCCTCGGTGTCGTGCGCATCGTCGACCGGACCAAGGACCTCATCAAGTCGGGAGGAGAGTGGATCTCGTCGGTCGAACTCGAGAACGAGATCATGGCGATGACCGATGTCCTGGAGGCCGCGGTCATCGCGGTGCCCGACGACAAGTGGGGAGAAAGACCGCTCGCCTGCGTGGTGCCGGTACCGGATTCGGGGCTCACCGCCGAGAGCGTCCGCCGGCATCTGTCCGGACGGGTGGCCAAGTGGTGGATCCCCGAGAGAGTGGTCATGCTGGACGGTCTCCCCAAGACGGCGTCCGGAAAGTTCGCGAAGGCCGCGCTGCGCCGGTCAATGACCACGACGAGCGGCTGACGGGCAGCCACACCGCTGAACGGCCCCTCGCGGATTCTGCCACGGCGGAGCCTCAGCGAACCGGATCGAGGAGCAGTCCTCCGACCACGATGTCCACGACCTCGTCGGCAAGTTGCCGCAAGTCGTCCGACGACTGCCCCTCGATCCGGTGAAACCACATGTCGACGGCATTGAGACTGCACAGCAGCGTCCGGGCAGCCAGGTTCGCACGCACGGGACGTAGGGTGCCGTCGGCGATACCGTCCTTGACGACCTGAAGGAAAAGGTCTTCGTACTCGGCCCGCAGGACATTCAGCGCATCCAACGCCTTGCGCTGACGGGGTTTCAGGGCGGTGGACGACTGCTCACGCACTCCGAGATGAACCACGTGGTGATACGTGAGATTCGTCATCAGATTCATCACGTGCTGGGTCGACATGGCGATGAGCCTCTCCCGCCCGCTCCCGGGAGCCTGGGCCAGCGGCTCCACTTGTTCGCGGACGGTTCGCATGCCGTGCTCGTACGCGGCGAGGAAAATGTCGAACTTGGAGCGGAAGTGGTAGTAGATCAGCCCTTTGGTGGCGCCGACGCTGTCGGCGATGTCATCGATGGCGACGCCGAACCCCTGCTCCATGAAGGCCTCGGCGGCGGCATCCAGAATTCGGCGCTTGGCATGGTCGATCTCGGCGCCGTCCGTGACTGCCATCCAGATCCTTCTCTCGTTCGGTATTCGTCCGGTATTCGTCCGGCGCGCTGCTCACCGACGCGCTCTTCGAGGGGCCGGAGCACCCTGATGATGATACTCCCTAGTATTTCAGGCGGGAAACGACCGGTGAGCCCACGGCCACCGGCGGCAGCGGCCTGCCGCCGGGGCTGCTGGTGCCGAAAAGCGGCGGGGCACCGGACACCTTCCGGTCGGGTCGTGGTTGCGTGCCTTCGTTCAGCTCCGCGAGCCGAGTCCTGCCACGGCCGGCCGGAGCAGCCGGTCCCGGGACCGGTCGGTGCGGGTGCAGGAACGGTCGCGCGGCTGCGGCAGCCACCTGGGGGGCTGCGCAACCCTCTCCCGCCGCCCGGGGGGCGGGAGTTCGGCCTGCGGTGGGAGTTCCGGCGGCCGGCGTCTTGGCTAATCTGCACGGGTGACCACCGACCTGACCCTGCTGCCGCGTGTCGCCTATCGCGGACAGGAAGTCACCGCGCCCCGGCTCCGCGGCCTCCTCGCGCTGCTCGCGGGCGACTTGCGCACGGGCTGCGGCATCGAGCGGCTGGTGGCGGGACTGTGGCCGGACGAGTTGCCGGAGCGGCCGGGAAAGGCGGTGCAGGTCCTCGTGTCCAGGGCGCGGGCGCAACTGGGCGCTGATGTCCTCGTCAGCACGCCGACCGGATACCGGCTCGCCCTCACCGAGGATCAGGTCGACAGCTCTGCCCTGCGGCTGCACGCCACCGCGAGCGCGGACCGGGCCAGGGCCGGGGACCACGTGGGATCGCTGGCTGCGGCCGAGGCCGGGCTCGCGCTGTGGGAGGGCACCCCTGACGGGGCCGGCGGCACCGACGACCCCGTAGCCTCGTTGCGTACCGAGCGCGCCCCCGTCCGCGGCACGCTCGTACGCGCGAAGGCGCTCGCGCTCGCCCGACTCGGGCGGCACGCGGAGGCGGCCGGGCCGCTGGCCGTGGCCGCCGCGGAGCATCCGCGCGACGAGGAGGTGTTCGCCGAGCTGCTGCGCGGCGAGGCGGCGACGGCGGGCCCGTCCGCCGCGCTGACGCGGTACGAGGCGTACCGCCGTGAACTGCGCGAGACGCTCGGCACGGATCCGGGCGCCGGGCTCAAGGCCGTACAGCAGGAGCTGCTGCGCGGCGAGGCGCCCGTGGTCAGGCACGGCGTGCCGCACGAGCCGAACCCGCTGCTCGGCCGGGACGAGGACATTGCGGCGGTGGAGCGGCTGCTGGGCGCCTCCCGCGCCGTCACCGTCGTCGGTCCCGGCGGCCTCGGCAAGACCCGGCTCGCGTACACCGTCAGCCGCCGGGCCGAGCAGCGCGTGGTGTATTTCGTGCCGCTCGCCGGCGTCACCACGGACGAGGGCGTGGCCACGGAGGTGGCCTCCGCGCTCGGCGCGGGCGAGGGACGGCCCGGCGCCATGAGCGGCCACGCCCCGGCCGACCTGGTGTCCGGCATCCTCGGCGTGCTCGGCTCCGGGCCCGCTCTGCTGGTCCTCGACAACTGCGAGCAGGTCGTCCGGGGCGCCGCCGACCTCGTACAGGCCCTGGTCTCATCCTCGAAGGGCCTGCGGGTGCTTGCTACCAGCCGGGCCCCGCTCGGCCTCACCTCGGAGGCGGTGTACGCGCTGCCGGAGCTCGGACTCGATACCTCGGTCGAGCTGTTCACGCAGCGGGCCCGGGCCGCCCGGCCCGGGGTGGAGCTGCCGCCGGACGCGGTGGCCGGGCTCTGCCGCCATCTCGACGGGCTGCCGCTCGCCGTGGAGTTGGCCGCGGCGCGGGTGCGCGCCCTTTCGGTGCCGGAGATCGCGCGCCGCCTCGGCGACCGGTTCGCGCTGCTGCGCGGCGGGGCGCGGGACGCGCCGGAGCGCCACCGCACGCTGCATGCGGTCGTGGAGTGGAGCTGGAACCTGCTCGCGGAGGACGCCAGGGCGGCGCTGCGCACACTGTCCGTCTTCCCCGGCGGCTTCTTGGGCGAAGCCGCGGAGCAGGTGCTGGGCGAGGACGCGCTGATGCTGCTGGAGCAGCTGACCGATCAGTCCCTGCTGACCGTCGTCGACACCCCGGCCGGCGCGCGGTTCCGGATGCTGGAGACCGTACGGGAGTTCAGCGCGGCCCGGCGTGCGGAGGCGGGCGAGGAGGACGAGGCCATCGGCCGGTTCCTCGCCTGGGCGCGGGACTTCGGGGTCGCATACCACGACTGGCTCTTCGGCTCGGAGCCTTCCCCGGGCTCTCGGCTTCTTCCCCGAGCTCTCGACTCCGTTCGAGCAGCGGAGACCCCGTCGGGCAGGGAAGACCCCGTTGCCGCCAGGGAGCGGATCAAGGCCGAGCAGGACAACCTCGTGCCGGCGCTGCGGCACGCCCTCGCCCGTACGGAAGGCCCCACCATCGCCGCCCTCACCGCCGTCCTCGCCTCTCTGTGGTCCAGCGACTCCAACTTTCCCCGCCTCACCGCCCTCGCCGCAGACACCGGCCCGCCACTGTCGCACTACTATCCCGGGCCCGAATACGTCGAAATCGCCCGCACCGCTGCGGTGTTGTGCACGGCGGGCCTGTTCATGGGCCACGGTCCGGTCGCCGTACGCCAGCTCGTCACCCTCCGGCGGCTGCCCGCGGCCCCGCCGGACACGCTGCTGCGCGCCGCCGCGGCAGTGCTGAGCGCGATCCCCGAGATGCTGCCTCCCGACTACGAGGTGCTGCACCGGCTCTGCGACAGCGACAGCGAGCAGCCCCTGCTCGCCGGCATCGCCGAAAGCGTCGCCACCTACGTCTGGGAGTACGAGCACGACATCGACCGCGCGCTCGCCTCGGCCCGCCGGACGATCGCCGAACTGGCTCCGGTCGACAGTCCGTCCGTGCAGCTCATGGGGCATTCCCGGCTGAGCGAGTTGTGCTTGCGGATGGGGCGGGGCGAGGAAGCGTACGGGCATCTCATGGCGGTGCTCGAGGTGCTGCCGCGGCTCGGCGACGGGCACGACTACATCTTCGTCCACTGGCTCCTCGCCCTCGCCTGCCTGCAGCGCGGCGACCCCGACGAGGCCGAGTACTGGCTGCGGCAGGCGGAGAGCGACAACGCCCCGCAACAGGACTCCTTCTACCGGCCCGACCTCGGCGGGCGCGCCGAGATCGCGCTCGCCCGCGGGCTGACGGAGGTCGGGCTCGGCCTGTGGCGCGGCGCCGTGGAGCGGATGCACAAGGCCGGCTCGGTGCACGGCGGCGATCCCTGGCTCGATCCATGGGTACTGCAGGTCCAGTCGGCGGCGGTGACGGCGCACGCGCACGCCGGCCGGCTCGAGCTGGTCGCGGAGACGGTCGACCGGCTGCGGCGGGGGCTGCGGACCCTGCTCTCCGGTCCGGCCGGCTCGCCCATGGAGCTCCCTGTGTTCGGGACGGTGCTGCACGCCCTCGGCATAGCGGGACTCGCGTCCGGCGACGCCGATGCCGATGCCGATGCCGATGCCGTACGGATGATCGCGCTGGCCGAACGGCTGCGGGTACTGCGCGACTTCCAGCCGACGATGTCGGCGGACCGTGCCCGGAAGGCGGCCCAAGACGCCGACAGGGCGGCGTACGCCGACGCGGTGTCGGCGTACGCCGCCCTGGAGCGGGACGAACTGCGGGAGGCAGCCCTCGCGGTTGTCCCGGCTACTTCGGGTCGCGGTTGAACAACGCCATCGACCAGCGGTGGCCGAGCACGGTCAGGCCGACGCACCAGACGATCGCGATCCACCAGTTGTTGCCGATCTCGGTGCCGAGCAACAGGCCGCGCAGGGTTTCGATGACCGGCGTGAACGGCTGGTACTCGGCGATCGGCTGGAACCAGCCCGGCATCGTGTCGGCCGGGATGAAGGCGCTCGAGATGAGCGGAAGGAGGATCAGCGGCATGGCCATGTTGCCGGCCGCCTCGGGGTTCGGGCCGGCCAGTCCCATCCCGACGGCGATCCAGGTGAGCGCCAGGGCGAACAGCACGAGCAGTCCGAACGCCGCCAGCCACTCCAGGACCGTGGCGTCCGTGGACCGGAAGCCGATGCCCACGGCGATGGCGCCGACGAGGACCAGGCCGGCGAGCACCTGCAGCACACTGCCGGCGACGTGCCCGATGATCACAGAGCCGCGGTGGACCGCCATCGTACGGAAGCGGGCGATGAGGCCCTCGGTCATGTCCATGGAGATGGACACCGCGGCCCCGATCACGGTGCTGCCGATGGTCATCGTCAACAGGCCCGGGACGAGATAGGCGATGTACTCGGAGCGGTCGGCGCCGCCGCCACCGATGCCCGCGCTCATCACGTCTCCGAAGATGTAGACGAAGAGCAGCAGCAGCATGACCGGCGTGAGCAGCAGGTTCAGGGTCATGGACGGGTAGCGCCGTACGTGCAGCAGGTTGCGGCGCAGCATCGTGTACGAGTTGCGTACGGCGAGGGAGAGGGCGCTCATCGGACAGCCTCCTCGGGCTGGTCGGAGACGTCGGCTGTGCCGGTCAGGGCGAAGAACACGTCGTCGAGGTCGGGGGTGTGCACGGTCAGTTCGTCCGCCTCGATGCCGGCCGAGTCCAGCCAGTCGAGGATGGAGCGCAGCTCGCGCTGGCTGCCGTCGCTGGGGATCTGCAGCGACAGCGCCTCGTCCATGGGGGCGCCCCCCGCTCGAGCGAAGCCGGGAGTTCGGGGGAGGGCGGCCTCGCGCAGGGCGACGGCGGCCGCCTGGTACGCGGCCGGGTCGGTGAACCGCAGCCGCACGTGCCCGCCCGGGACGAGCCGCTTCAGCTCGTCGGCACTGCCTTCGGCGGCGAGCCTGCCGTTGTTCAGCACCGCGATGCGGTCGGCGAGTTCATCGGCCTCCTCCAGGTACTGGGTGGTGAGGAAGACGGTGACACCGCCGGAGACCAGCTCGCGGATGATCCCCCACATGGCGTGGCGGCTGCGCGGGTCGAGGCCGGTGGTCGGCTCGTCGAGGAAGATGATCCGCGGACCCCCGACCAGCGTCATGGCGAGGTCGAGGCGGCGCTTCATACCGCCGGAGTAGGTGGAGACGGGCTTCTTCGCAGCCTCCACCAGGTCGAAACGCTCAAGGAGTTCGACGGTGGTACGGCGGCCCTCTCGGCGGGAGAGCAGGTGCAGGTCCGCCATGAGGAGCATGTTCTCCTCGCCGGTGATCAGGCCGTCGACGGCGGAGAACTGGCCGGTGACGCCGATCGCGGCGCGCACGGCCTGCGGGTCGGTGGCCAGGTCGTGGCCGCCGACGCGCAGCTCGCCGGCGTCGGCGGTGACGAGAGTGGAGAGGATCTTGACAGCGGTGGTCTTGCCGGCGCCGTTCGGTCCGAGCAGCGCGAACACGGATCCGGTCGGCACCGCCAGGTCGATGCCGTCGAGGACCGTCTTGTCCCCGTAGGCCTTGCGCAGCCCCTTGGCCACGATGGCAGAAGAGTGCGATGTCGTTGTCGTCATGCCGAAGAGGTTGCGACAGGGCGCATTCAGCGCGGTTTCAGGATGCTTTCAGCGCCCTGAACCGGGCGGCGGAGGGCAATGCCCCACCTCTTCCCTGCCGTTGCGGCCTCAGCGCGGCCGTCGCCGTGCCCCGTCGGCACCTTCGCGTTCTCGCTCAATGCCGTTGTTTGACTACTGAACTATCGTCGCCTGCAGTGTGATGGTTCTGGCGGGTACGTGGCGTGGTGGGGCTTTCGGTTTGTCTTTCGGT
>NZ_JBIAIV010000030.1:0-92641 GCF_042871645.1 Streptomyces sp. NPDC005774
GGGCGCGGGACCCCCCGCCCCCCCCCGCGGGGGCCCGCTGGGTGACCACAGCCGTGCAGGCTGGGTTCCTGTCCGGGGGGGGGGGGGGGGCGCCCCGCCCCCCCCCCCCCCCCCCCCCCCCGTCGTCGGCACCCTTCGGACACCGTGGTTCGGGTGCCGTGGTTCAGTTTCCGTGGTTCAGCCGCCGTGGTTCAGCTCGAACCACACGACCTTGCCGGTGCTCAGCCGGGTCGCGCCCCAGCGGCGGGCCAGGCGGTTGACCAGGTAGAGGCCGCGGCCTCCCTCGTCCGTGGCGCGTGCCTGGCGGAGCCGCGGGAGCTGGGGCACGTCGTCACCGACCTCGCAGCGCAGGACGTCCGTACGCAGCAGCCGCAGGGTGACCGGGCGGGAGGCGTACCGGACGGCGTTGGTGACCACCTCGCTGACCAGCAGTTCCACCGAGTCGCTCAGGTCCTCCATGCCCCACCGGGACAGCGCCTTGCGGGCCAGCCGGCGGGCCCGGCCGGGAGCGGCGTCCTCCGGCTCGAGGAACCAGTACGCCACGTCGTTCGGCGCGATCCCGTCGAAGCGGGCGGCGAGCAGCGCGATGTCGTCGTCCCGGTCGCCCGGACCGAGCATGTCGAGCACCTCGTCGCACAGCGCCTCCAGCGGCGGCGGATGGTCCGCGCCGGTCAGCTGCGCGGTCGCGGCGAGCTTGTCGCGCAGCTGGTCGATGCCGGTCCACACGTCCCGCAGCCGGGACTCGACCAGGCCGTCCGTGTAGAGCAGCAGCGTCGCCCCGGCGGGCGCGTCCAGCTCGACCGCCTCGAAGTCCACGCCGCCGACGCCGATCGGGGCGCCCGCGGGCACCCGCAGAACCTCGGCCCGCCCGCCCAGATGCAGCAGAATGGGCGGCGGATGACCGGCGTTGGCGATGGTGATGCGGTGCGCGACCGGGTCGTACACCGCGTACAGGCAGGTTGCCATGCGGTCCGCGCCGAGCCGCTGCGCCTGCTCGTCCAGGTGGTGCAGCACCTCCTGCGGCGGCAGGTCGAGCCCGGCCAGGGTCTGGGCGGTGGTGCGGAGTTGGCCCATGATCGCGGCGGACGTCATGGAGTGCCCCATGACGTCGCCGACGACCAGCGCGACCCTGCTGCCGGGCAGCGGGATGGCGTCGTACCAGTCCCCGCCCACGCGTGCGGTCTCGGCGGCCGGCAGATAGCGGGAGGCCAGCCGTACGCCGGTGCAGCGCGGCAGGTTCTCCGGCAGCATGGTCCGCTGCAACTCGTCCGCGATGTACGCCTCCCGCCCGTACAGCACCGCCTTGTCGATGCCGAGGGCGCTGTGTGTGGCGAGCTGGGCGGCGACCAGCAGGTCGTCGGCCTCGAAGGCGATGCGTTCGGGGCCGCGCAGGAACAGGGCCGCGCCGATCACCCGGCGTCGGCCGCGCAGCGGCGCGAGGATCGCCCGCTGACCGTCGGGGACGGTCGACTCGGCGCCCTCGCCGAGGAGTTCGGGCAGCGCGGCGCGCGCGGCGGGCGCGTCCGTGAACACCGGCCGTACGCCGCGCAGCACTTCGGCGAGCGCGCTGCCGGGCCGCACCGTGCACCGCTCCGAGCCGATGGAGTCCAGCTCGGAGCGCGCGGGCGCGGCGGCCGACGCGAAACCGCCCTCGGTGTCGCGCTCGGCCGGGATCCGGTCGCTGCGCCGCAGCCGCAGCACCAGCGGGCCGGTGGGCCGCTCGTCACCGACCGGCAGCGGTTCGCGCAGATAGACCAGGATGGTGTCGGCGAAGGTGGGAACGGTGGCCCGGCACAGGCCCATCACGATCTCTTCGAGATCGATGCCGCGGGCGATCCGCCGGGTCGCGGCGCCGACGAACCTCAGCCGGTCCCCGTCCCGCCGCATCGGGGTGGGTTTCCCGGGCGGGGTGATCTGACCGGTGCGGCGCTCGAGGCCGTCGGGGACGGGCGCGGAGCGGTCCTGGGGCGCCGGTCCCCGGGACCCGCGGTCCTGCTCCCCCCGCTCCTGGCCCTCTTGCTCCTCGGGCGCACCGCGGGGGGCCGGAGGAGCCGCTGCCGGGTGGTCCGCTGCCGGGTGGTCGTGCACGTCGGGTTTCTGTCCTCCGGCCGGCTGGAGCGGGATGCCCTCGGACGCGGGCCGAGGTCGATGGGTGTCGGGTTCGGAATTCTGCCCGGCGTGCGGCTGGGAGTGCTCGGCGCCGGGCCCGGCCGTACCCGACGACGCCAAGGACGCCGGCGAAGCCGGAGGAGCCGGCACGGACGACGACGGCGGCGGCGATGACGACGATGTCGAGCCGGGCCCGTGTGCCGGTGCCGGGGCAGGCAGGAACACCCCGTGGGCATCCGCGGGGGTGACGCCCGGATCCGGGCGCTCGTAGGAGGTCGGCTGCTCCGTCACGCGTGTCGAGTCCATCCGTCCGGGGCCACGGCCCGTTCCTCACATTCCCGCCTGCCCCGTGAACGTGAGGCCAAGGACGCACGCCGTGCACACCGTACGTCCCGCCGGAACTCCGATACCCGCAATGCGTGCCCCCGGAACGGAATCCCCGCGGGGTGAGCGCGTGCTCCTGTGCCGCCTGCGGGCCGTCCCCGGCCCGCACCGGTAGTGCCGTACCCCTCGCTCACGTCCTGCCGCCCCTCGGTGACGTTCGGTCAAGCCCAGCGCGTGCTCCGGTAGTTGTTGTCGCCCGGTGCCTTGCGGAGGACGATCCTACGTTTCCCGGCCCGGGGTGCATCAAGAGTCTCATGACGACAGATGCGTAGGCGTGCGGTCCCAGTCCGGTGGCAGTGAAGGTACCGCCCAGGACGGATCCGGGCGCCAGTTCTGCCAGCCGTCCGAGAACGGGGCTCCCCACCGGGAGATCACGGCCACCGCGTCCCGGCCCGCCCGGCGCACTCGGCCGGCCAGTGCGGCGTCCACCAGTCCGTCCCGCTGGGCCTGCGTGAACTCGTCCTCGTCCCGCCAGTGCCAACTGTGGTCCGGGTGTACGGAGATGTCCAGGAAGTGATCCTCGGAATCCACCCCACCGGCCCAACGGGCCAAGGGTTCCTCCAGATTCACGTACCAGTTCTTGAACCGCCAGCCCTGGTCCCAGAACAGCCACACCGACCAGGGCTCACCGGGCCGGGCCAGCTTCAGCACACCGGTCCCGGCCCAGCGGTCGCGCTGGACCGTCCGGGGTTTGGTGTACCGGGTCCGGAGGGGTTCCTGGTGCACGGGAGTGCCGTCGGCGAGCACCGGCTTCACGCACTCGGTGCCGGGTGCCATCCACGCGGCGAGCAGCCCCGGATCGTCGCGCACGACCGTGACGGGGCGCGCGATGTGCAGGCGCGCGCCACCGTTCTCCCGGTAGCGCCACAGCACCTGCGTCCCGGGCGCCCAGTGTCGGTCCGGACCGACCGCCGCCGTCGCGCCGCGTCGGTCCTGGCGTGGGCCGCCCTCTTCCCCGTGTCCTGTCGCTCCGCCCTCTGTCATGGGCAGATATTAGGTGCCCCGGGCACAGACCGCTGCGGTCCCCGTCACGCTTCACCCGTGCGGTACACCGGGGACATGACGGGGACATGGCGGGGGTGCAGCGGAGAGACGGCGAGGGCGTGGCGGGGGGAGCGTCTCAGCCGCGCCGCTTCACGGGCGCGTCATCCGCAGGACGTCCAGGGCCTCGTCGAGCTGCTCCGCGGTGAGGTCGCCGCGCTCGACGTACCCGCCCTCCAGGACCACCTGGCGGATGGTCTTCCGCTGTGCCAGCGCCTTCTTGGCGACCTTCGCGGCCTCCTCGTAGCCGATGTACTTGTTGAGCGGGGTGACCACGGACGGCGAGGACTCGGCGTACTCACGGGCACGCTCACGGTCGGCCACGATCCCGTCGACCGTACGGTCGGCGAGCAGCCGGGAGGCGTTCGCGAGCAGCCGGATCGACTCCAGGACGTTCTTCGCGATGACGGGCAGCATCACGTTGAGCTCGAAGTTGCCGGACGCGCCCGCGGTGGCGACCGCCGCGTCGTTGCCCATGACCTGCGCGCAGACCATGAGCACGGCCTCCGGGACGACCGGGTTGACCTTGCCGGGCATGATCGAGGAGCCGGGCTGGAGGTCGGGCAGGGTGATCTCGGCGAGACCGGTGCGGGGGCCCGAGGCCATCCACCGCAGATCGTTGGCGATCTTCGTCAGTCCGACCGCGATCGTCCGCAGCTGACCGCTGGTCTCCACGATGCCGTCCCGGGCGCTCTGCGCCTCGAAGTGGTCGCGGGCCTCGGTCAGCGGCAGCCCGGTGGCCTCGGCGACCTCCTCGATGACGGCGGCCGAGAATCCGGGCGGGGTGTTGATGCCGGTACCGACGGCGGTCCCGCCCAGCGGCAGCTCGGCCAGCCGCGGCAGGGAGGCGTGCAGCCGCTCGACCCCGTACCGCACCTGGGCCGCGTACCCGCCGAACTCCTGCCCGAGGGTGACGGGTGTGGCGTCCATCAGGTGCGTACGCCCCGACTTCACCACGTCGGCGAACTCCTCGGCCTTGCGTTCCAGAGAGGCCGCGAGGTGCTCCAGGGCCGGTACGAGGTCCCGGGTGACGGCGGCGGTGGCGGCGATGTGGATCGAGGACGGGAAGACGTCGTTGGACGACTGCGAGGCGTTGACGTGGTCGTTGGGGTGCACGGGGCGCCCGAGCCGCTCGGTCGCCAGGGTGGCGATGACCTCGTTGGTGTTCATGTTGGACGAGGTGCCCGAACCCGTCTGGAACACGTCGACGGGGAAGTGCTCGTCCCACTTCCCCCCGGCGACCTCCCCGGCCGCCTCGCCGATCGCCTCGGCGATGTCCTTGTCCAGCACACCGAGGCGCGCGTTCACCTTCGCCGCGGCGCCCTTGATCCGGGCGAGGGCCTCGATGTGGGCGCGTTCGATGCGCTGCCCGGAGATCGGGAAGTTCTCCACGGCCCGCTGCGTCTGCGCCCGCCACTTGGCGTCGGCCGGTACCTTCACCTCCCCCATGGAGTCGTGCTCGATGCGGTAGCGCCGGTTGTCGTCCGTGGTTGTCATCGTCATACCTCCGAAGATCACAGCAGTGGCGTGGGCCGGGGGTATTCCCGTCGTCCCCTCGCCAGCATCGCGCGCGGGTACCCGGAACGGGCTCCGCCCCGCCGCGAGGGGCGGCGGGGCGGAGCACTGCGTGGAGGCCGGCGCCGGCCAGGTGCCCGGAGGCACACGTCGTCGGTCAGAAGGCCCGTCCGCGGGGACGCGCTCTCACCGGCCGCGGGGAGACGGCCACCCGGCGGCCCGTGTACGCCGTCGGGCCGACCGGGCGCCGCACGCATCCGCTGCGGGCGTCGGCGTCGGCGTCGGACGGCATGGTGAGCGTGCCGCCGTCGGCCTGGGCTTCGGCCTCGACCGCGGACCTGCCGGACACCGCCGGACCGAGACCCGGAGGTTTCCTGGCTTCAGGAGACGGCCTGCTGCCAGAGGGTGTGGGCGATGCCGTCGGCCGCGCGGTTCAGGCCGGTGGTGTTGACGTTGGTGAGGGTGTCGCAGGACCGGTGGTAGCAGGGGTCGTAGGCGGAAGCGGCCGTGCCGCCCCATTTGGCGGCCTGTGCGGACGTCTTGCGGGCACTGGCGCCCATCGCGTAGCCGGAGGTGGGGATGCCTGCCTGCTGGAAGGGGTAGTCGTCGCTGCGCCCGGCGCCCTCGGTGTTCTCCTCGGGCTGCAGGCCCAGCGAGTCCCAGTACGCCTTCATCGGCGCGGCGGCCGACGTGGTGATGCGGTTGATGAAGTAGCCGCCGTTGGTCGAGGCGACCATGTCGAAGTTGTAGTACGCCCGGATCCTGGAGCGCTGGGTGGAGGACAGCGAACGGACGTAGAACTCCGAGCCGTTGAGGCCCTGCTCCTCGTCGGTCCACCAGGCGAAGCGGACCCGGTTGCGCATGGCCGGGTTCTGCTGGGCCAGGGTCAGGGCGTTCTCCAGGAGTGCGGCCGAGCCGGAGCCGTTGTCGTTCATGCCGGGGCCCGCCGAGACGCCGTCGAGGTGGGCGCCGAACATGTACACGTTGTTCGCGTCGCCCTGCGGCCACTCGGCGATGAGGTTGGGGCCGGCTCCGCTGGTGCAGCCGGAGGTGCAGGGCTGCTCGGTGACGGTGTAACCGGCCGCCTGCAGCTTGCCCTTCACGTAGGCGACCGAGTCGCGGTACCCCTGGGTGGTGGAGCGGCGGTTGCCGCCGTTGCGGCCGGCGATGGCGCTGAGCTCGCTCAGGTGCGCCCGCACCTTCGTCACGTCGACGTCGGGCGCGGCGAGCGCGTTCACGGGGAGGGCGGACCGGCCTGTGTCCGCGGGAGCGGCGGCCGCGGCGGGGAGTGTTCCGCAGCCGAGCACGACGGCGAGGGAGAAGCTCGCCACGGCGAATCGTCGTCTCACACTGTCTCCTTCGGGAAGTGGCCGTGGGGTGGGCCACTGGGAGTCCGACATAGCGTGTGCATGTCAGATTGGCGAGAAGACTCACAGCAGAGGTCGAGGGAGTCAACGGAAACGGGGCCCGCGCGGACAGGTTGTCCAAAAAAAGAACATGGCGTCCGCTATCCGGGCGCGCGGGACTCCGCAGCAGCCCCCACAGGCGTTTCCGGGGTCGGGACCGGGGCCGGGGCCTGCCGTGAGGGTGCGGTCGGTGTCGAGCCGTCCCGGCCGGTCGAGGATGAACTGCGGGCGGCGGGCCGCCCCGGCCCGTCCGGCGTTCGAGTGCGGGGCCCGTTCAGGGCCGAAGGGGGTCCGGGGAGCGGCCCCGGAGACGGGGAGGGAAGAGGCGGCGGGAAGGGGAGGGGCGGCGGGAGCTGAAACCCTCGACCGCCGCCCCCCGGGGCACTACGCCAGCCCCGGCCCCCGCACCGGGATCGACGTGAACGTCGGCTGCTGCGGCGAAGGATCCTGGAAGAAGTCGTTGCCCTTGTCGTCGACGACGACGAACGCCGGGAAGTCCTCGACCTCGATCTTCCAGACCGCCTCCATGCCGAGCTCCTCGTACTCCAGGACCTCGACCTTCTTGATGCAGTCCTGGGCGAGCCGGGCGGCCGGCCCGCCGATCGAGCCGAGGTAGAAGCCGCCGTGCGCGTCGCACGCGTCGGTGACCTGCTTGCTGCGGTTGCCCTTGGCGAGCATCACCCTGGAGCCGCCGGCCGCCTGGAACTGCTCGACGTAGGAATCCATACGGCCGGCCGTCGTCGGGCCGAAGGAGCCGGACGCGTAGCCCTCGGGTGTCTTGGCCGGACCGGCGTAGTACACCGGGTGGTCCTTGAGGTACTGCGGCATCCCCTCGCCCGCGTCCAGCCGCTCCTTGATCTTGGCGTGCGCGATGTCGCGGGCCACCACCAGCGGACCGGTGAGGGAGAGGCGGGTCTTGACCGGGTACTTGGTGAGCTCCGCGAGGATGGCGTCCATCGGCTGGTTCAGGTCGATCTTGACAGGCTGTCCATCGGCGGCTCCGCCGCGGGCACCCTCGGTCTCGAGGTGCTCGTCCGTCGTCTCCGGGAGGAACCGCGCGGGGTCCCGCTCCAGCTGCTCGAGGAAGACACCCTCGGCGGTGATCTTCGCGACGGCCTGGCGGTCGGCGGAGCAGGAGACCGCGATCGCGACCGGGCAGGAAGCGCCGTGCCGCGGCAGCCGGACCACGCGGACGTCGTGGCAGAAGTACTTGCCGCCGAACTGCGCGCCGATGCCGATCTTCTGGGTCAGCTCGAAGACCTTGTCCTCCAGCTCCTTGTCGCGGAAGCCGTGACCCAGCGGGGAACCCTCGGTCGGGATCTCGTCGAGGTAGTGCGCGGAGGCGTACTTCGCGGTCTTCAGCGCGTACTCGGCCGACGTGCCGCCGACGACGATCGCCAGGTGGTACGGCGGACAGGCGGCCGTGCCGAGCGAACGGATCTTCTCCTCCAGGAACTTCATCATGGAGGACTCGTTCAGGACGGCCTTGGTCTCCTGGTAGAGGAAGCTCTTGTTCGCGGAGCCGCCGCCCTTGGCCATGAACAGGAACTTGTAGGCGCCGCCGTCGGTGGCGTACAGCTCGATCTGGGCGGGGAGGTTGGTGCCGGTGTTCTTCTCCTCCCACATGGTCAGGGGCGCCATCTGGGAGTAGCGGAGGTTGAGGTTGCGGTACGCGTCGTAGATGCCCCGGGACAGGGCCTCCTCGTCGCCACCCTCGGTGAGGACGTTCTGGCCGCGCTTGCCCATGACGATCGCGGTGCCGGTGTCCTGGCACATGGGGAGCACGCCCGCCGCCGCGATGTTGGCGTTCTTCAGCAGGTCCAGGGCGACGAACTTGTCGTTGGACGACGCCTCGGGGTCGTCGATGATGCGGCGCAACTGGGTGAGGTGGGCGGGGCGCAGATAGTGCTGGATGTCGCGGATGGCCTCTTCGGCGAGCTTGCGCAGCGCCTGAGGCTCCACCTTGAGGAAGGTCCGCCCGTCGGCCTCGAAGGTGGAGACACCTTCGGAGGTCACCAGCCGGTAGGGGGTGGTGTCCTCTCCCATGGGGAGCAGATCGGCGTACTCGAACTCAGGCATCTCGCCCATTCCTCACTCGACAGACGGCCGCCCGCCGACGTTGGCGGGCGCCCACCAGCGTAGGACCTGCCGCCGGGGGTGAGCCTGTGAGGTTGTCCTCAGTAGCGGTCGGTCACCGCCTCATGGCTTCCCGTCGGGTCACCTCATGGCCTCCTGCCGGGCCGGTGGGGCTGATGGGTCCGATGGGCTCCGTCCGGCCGGTCCGGTGGTTCCCGAGTCGTTCACGAGGAGTTGACGACGGGGGGTAGTCGCGATCTATCGCGTTTGGGTAAGCTGCCGTCGTGGACCTTCAGAAGCACGCCCAGCCGCAGGACAGTGCACCGCGGGACGCCGAGCTGCGCGTCTCGGACGCCGACCGCGACCGTGTCGCCGACCTTCTGCGCGAGGCCCTCGCCGAGGGCAGGCTGTCCCCCGACGAGCACGCCGAGCGCGTCGAGGGCGTGCTGGCCGCCAAGACCGCCGGAGAGCTCGAGGTGTTCGTCCGGGACCTGCCGGGCGCCCACCAGCGGCGCGCGGTCCCTGCCTCGGCGCCCAGCCGGCCCACCGCGGGCGCCATCCCGATGGACCCCGACGACAACGTGGTGGCGGTCTTCAGCGCCGCCACCCGCAAGGGTCGCTGGCGGGCCGGCCGCCGCATCCATGTGTACGCGATCTTCGGCAACGTCGAGATAGACCTCAGCGAGGCGATTTTCGAGCACCAGCAGGTCATGATCAAGGCCTTCTCGGTCTTCGGCAACGTCGAGGTCCGCGTCCCGGAGAACGTGTCGCTGCGCGGCTTGGGCGGTGGTGTCCTCGGCAACTTCGAGGTGGCCTCGCTGGACTCGGACGACCCCGAGGCACCGGTGGTCTACGTGGACGGCTGGGCGGTGCTGAGCAATATCGAGGCGCGGCCCAAGCGGGGCAAGCTGGTGGCGGACATCCTCGACCGGGTGCAGCGCTCGGTGGACAAGGGTGTGCGCAAGCGCCAGGACCGTTGACGGTCGTGAAGCGGGACGGGCGGAGGCGCTGAAGCGGAGGTGCTCCGTCCGTACGGCTCGGAGGCGGCGGGGCCGAATTCCGTTGTCGGAAGCGGCGGTTCGGGACTCAGTGCATAGGCGCACGCACAGCGGGTAAGCCTTGCTGCATCGTCTCTCGCTCGCGAAGCCGTCGTCAGGAGTAGACCCGTGCCGCAACCGCCGCATTCGTCCCTGCAGGTAGCTGCCGTTCCGGCCCAGCGGGTGCCGACGCGAGACAGGGACCAGGACGCGCCCTGGCACACCGAGGCGGTGTGCCGACGCGACGAGGCAGGACTGTTCTTCGCCCCGTCGAAGGAGCCCACGGCCGCCAGGCTCTCCCGTGAGGAGGCCGCCAAGCGGGTCTGCGCCCGCTGTCCGGTGATGGTCGAGTGCAGGGAGCACGCCCTGCTCCAGCCCGAGCCCTACGGCGTCTGGGGCGGCCTGACCGCCGCCGAGCGCCGTGTGGTCCTGGCCCGACGCCGCCGCCGGGACGTGGAACTCCAGAAGACGGCCCGCACCGGCGGCTCCATCGCGGCAGCAGGCTGACCGGCCCCCGCAGCCTGGCGCGAGGCACGTTTCCGCCCCCGGGAGGACTCACCGGGGCGCGGGGGACTGCGCGACGCCCGCTGCACGGGGGCACCCGTCCCACGCTGTGGGCCACAAGGGGCGCGGGGGACTGCGCGCCCGGCCACAGCGTGCGGGTCCGCACCGTTCGACGAGACCGCCGGCGGCTCCCGGCGACCCACGGACCGCACACCCGTGGGCCGCCCGCACGGCCTTCGTCGAACCAGGCGGAGCTACTTGGCGCGGTCGAAATCCACCGCGCTGTAGGCGCGCAGCTTGCTCAGCCGGTGCTCGGAGTCGATCCGCCGCACCGTGCCCGACTTGGACCGCATCACGATGGAGTCGGTCGTGGCGGTCTCGGACCGGTACCGCACACCGCGCAACAGCTCGCCGTCGGTGATGCCGGTGGCCACGAAGAACACGTTGTCGCCGGTGACGAGGTCGGCATCGGTCAGCACCCGGTCGAGGTCGTGCCCCGCGTCGATCGCGCGCTGCCGCTCCGCGTCGTCCTGCGGCCACAGCTTGCCCTGGAGGGTGCCGCCGAGGCACTTCACGGCACAGGCCGAGATGATGCCCTCGGGGGTGCCGCCGATGCCGAGCAGCAGATCGATGCCGGTGCCCTCGCGCAGGGCGAGGATCGAGCCGGCCACGTCACCGTCGGAGATCAGCTTGATGCGCGCCCCGGTCTCCCGGATCTCCTTGATGATGCCCTCGTGCCGGGGCCGGTCGAGGATCACCACCGTGACGTCCTCGGGGGTGACCCGCTTGGCCTTGGCGACCCGCCGGATGTTCACGGCCACCGGCGCGTCGATGTCGACGAAGTCGGCGGCCTCGGGCCCGGTGACCAGCTTGTCCATGTAGAACACGGCCGAGGGGTCGAACATCGAGCCGCGTTCGGCAGCGGCCAGTACGGCGATCGCGTTGGTCATGCCCTTGGCGGTCAGCGTGGTGCCGTCGATCGGGTCGACGGCGATGTCGCACTCGGGCCCGGTTCCGTCGCCCACGCGCTCCCCGTTGAAGAGCATCGGGGCTTCGTCCTTCTCGCCCTCGCCGATGACGACGACGCCGTTCATCGAGACGGTGGAGACGAGGGTGCGCATGGCGCGTACCGCGGCACCGTCGGCGCCGTTCTTGTCGCCGCGCCCGACCCAGCGCCCGGCGGCCATCGCAGCGGCCTCGGTGACCCGGACGAGTTCCAGGGCGAGGTTGCGGTCGGGGGCTTCGGAGGGCACATCGAGCTCGGACGGCAATTGATGGTGTTCGGTCATCGGAGCGCACCTTTCTGTACGACGACGGCCGGATGAGGGTGTTGCGTCAGACTCTAGCGCCGGGTGGACAGAATGAGCAGGGCCCCCCACGGATGAGCGGACCGGGCACCTGCGACGATAGGGGCGTGGCAGGAACGAACAGCATCCAGAAGTCGGCTCGGGACATGATTCTCTCCCTGAGTCTCATTTTGCTCGCCGCGGGAGTGATCTGGCTGTTCATCCCGCACGACGACAGTGAGCCCGACCTCAAACGGGTCGACTACCGCGTCGACCTGCTCACCGCGCGCCGCGCCGCCACCTATCCGGTGGCCGCGCCCGAGGGTCTGTCCGAGGCGTGGAAGCCCACCTCCGTCCGTTTCCAGGGCGAGGAGTTCGATGCCTGGCACCTCGGCTACCGAGCCCCCGACGGGGAGTACGTGGCGGTCGAGCAGTCGACTCGGAAGCCGGTGGTCTTCATCGAGGACGAGACCCAGGGCGCGGAGAAGACCGGGAAGACGCAGCAGATCGACGGCAGGACCTGGACCCGGTACGAGGGCGATCAGTACGACGCGCTGGTGCTCGAGGACGAGGGCTCGACCACGGTGGTGACGGGCACGGCGTCCTTCGCCCGGCTGACGGAGATGGCCGAGGCTCTGCGCAGCGAATCCGACTGACCGGTTCGCGACGAACCGAGTGCGCGGGGACCGGTGGACAGCAGACACACGGCAGGACCCCCCGACATGGGCAGGACCCCCCGACATGACATGTCGGGGGGTCCTGCCGTATGCCGTGAGGCGACGATCAGACGGTGGTGACGACCTGGTCGTACTCCAGGCGCGGGCTGCGCGGGAACCAGGCGTCCTCGCCGGGGCGGCCGATGTTGACGACCGCCAGCGGGGTGTGGTCGTCGTCGAGGAACTCCTTGCGGATGCCCTCGAAGTCGCAGCCGGTCATCGGGCCGGCGGCCAGACCAGCGGCACGCACGCCGATGATGAAGTAAGCGGCCTGCAGGGCGGCGTTCAGGGAAGCCTGGCCCTCGCGCATCGAGCGGTCGCCGGCGAACATGTCCTTGGCCCCGGGGAAGTGCGGGAAGAGCTGCGGCAGCTCCTCGTGGAACTCGTTGTCCGCGGAGAGGATCGCGACCAGCGGGGCGGTGGCCGTCTTGGCCGCGTTGCCCTCCGCCATGTGCTGAACGAGACGCTCGCGGGCTTCGGGGGAGCGGACCAGGGTGACGCGCAGCGGCGAATTGTTCATGGAGGTCGGGCCGTACTTGACCAGGTCGTAGATGGCCTGCACCTGCTCGTCGGTCACCGGCTCGTCGGTGAACGTGTTGGCGGTGCGCGCCTCGCGGAAGAGCAGGTCCTGAGCGGCGGAGTCAAGAACGAGAGACATGCGTGAACTTTCTGGGGGGAGCGTCGGCCCCGCGCGGTCGGCGCGAAACCCTTGATGAGAAAACCGTACGACAAGGAAGTTCAAAGTTCAACAAAAAATGGAACGCGGTGATCTGCTTCACAAGGAAACCGCGCTGTGGTGACGCGCGCCACATCGACCCGGCGATCATTTCCTCGGCCACCCGCGGTCTTCAAGGGCAGCACGCCGCCACTCATCCGGGAGAGGACCCACCTGACATGACCGACACCGTCAAAGGACCCGCCAGTTACTTTCCGTCGATCGAGAAGAAGTACGGCCGTTCGATCACGGAGTGGAAGGAGCTGATCCGCTCCTCGCCGCTCGTCAAGCACATGGAGCTGGTCGCCTGGCTCAAGACCGGGCACGGCCTGGGTCACGGGCACGCGAACGCCCTCGTCGCCCACACACTGGCCGAGGACAACGCCCAGTAGCCCCGGCCGCCGAGACGGGCCGGCTCACCGGAGCGGGACCACCCTGGCGGGCCGGGCCGGACGTGGGCGGGCCGGGCGCGGGCGGACCGGGCGTGGACTACCGCCCCCCGTCCCCGTCCTCCGCCCGTCCCACGCCGGCGGTCTCCTCCGCGAGTGCAGCGTCCAGCCGGGCCCGCGCCCCGTCCAGCCGGTTCCGGCACACCTTGGCGAGTTCCTCGCCCCGCTCCCACAGCGCGAGCGACTCCTCCAGCGTCGTACCGCCCGTCTCCAGACGGCGTACGACCTCGATCAGCTCGTCCCGCGCCTGCTCGTACCCGAGAGCCTCGGCCGCGGCCTCCGCCTGCCCCGTCCGGTCCGCCTGCCCCGCCTGCTCCGTCTTGCTGGTCATCCGCCCACCCTACGCATCGACTCGGACACTGAACTCGCCCTCGGACACCCGTGCCCGCAACACCTCACCGGCCTCCACCTCGCCCGGATCACGCACGGCGTGGCCGTCGGCCCGCTGCAGCACGGCGTACCCGCGCTTGAGCGTCGCGGCGGGGGAGAGGGCCACCACGCGTGCGTGCGTGTGCGTCAGTTCGGAGTCGGTCCGGTCCAGCTGGTGCCGCAGGGAGCGCCGGGCCCGGTCGAGCAGCGTGGTGACCTCCTCGGCCCGCCCGTCGATCATCCGGTGCGGTTCCTCCATCGAGGGCCGGGCCAGCGCCTGCGCCAGCCCCCGCTCCTCCCGGTCGACGAACGCCTGGACGCAGCGCCGCGCACGGTCGCGCAGCAGCCGCACCCGCTCGTACTCCTCGCCCACGTCCGGAACGACCCTCTTGGCCGCGTCCGTCGGAGTGGAGGCCCGTACGTCGGCGACATGGTCCAGGAGCGGGTTGTCCGGCTCGTGCCCGATCGCGGAGACGACCGGCGTACGGCAGTCCGCCACCGTCCGCACCAGTTGCTCGTCGGAGAACGGCAGCAGGTCCTCCACGCTGCCCCCGCCCCGCGCCACGACGATCACGTCCACCTCGTCGACCGCGTCCAGTTCCTTCACGGCCTGGACGACCTGCGGCACCGCGTGTACGCCCTGCACGGCGACATTGCGCACCTCGAAGCGGACGGCGGGCCAACGGCGGCGGGCGTTCTCCAGCACGTCCCGCTCGGCGGCCGAGGCACGTCCGCAGACCAGCCCGATCAGCCGCGGCAGGAACGGCAGCGGCTTCTTCCGCTCGGGGGCGAAAAGTCCCTCCCGCGCGAGGGACTTCTTCAGCTGCTCGAGGCGTGCGAGCAGCTCCCCGACCCCGACCGGCCTGATCTCGGCGGCTCGCAGCGACAGCTGCCCGCGCGGGGCGTACCACTCGGGCTTGCAGTGCACCACGACCCGCGCGCCCTCGCCGACGACGTCGGAGACGGCGTCGAACACCTGCCGGTAGCAGGTCACGCCGACGGAGATGTCGTACGAGGCGTCCCGCAGCGTCATGAACACCACCCCGGCGCCCGGTCGCCGCGACAGCTGGGTGATCTGCCCCTCGACCCACACCGCGCCGAGCCGGTCGATCCACCCCCCGATGAGCCGGGACACCTCACCGACCGGGATGGGCGCTTCCGCAGACGTGTTGACAGCCATGTCGCGAGACTAGTCCGAGCCACCGACACAGCCGGCCACCATCGGGCGCCCTGTGCCCGTGCCCGCCCTGTGCCCGTGCTCGCCCTGTGGCCCTGTGGCCCTGTGGCCCCGTGCCTGTGCCCCTGCACCGCTCACCCATGCGCCCGGTGCGCCCGTACGCCCTGCTTGCCACCCCCGTACGCCCTGCTCACCGCCCCCGTGCACCCGGAATCCGGACCGGCCCGAAGCCTCCCCCCGGACGCGATCACCGGGCTGCCGGACATGGCCCTTACGATGGGACGCATGACCGCTTCGCCTGGCCGCCGTGTCCTGCTCGCCGCCCCCCGGGGCTACTGCGCGGGCGTGGACCGCGCCGTGATCGCCGTCGAGAAGGCCCTGGAGCAGTACGGGGCCCCCGTCTACGTCCGGCACGAGATCGTGCACAACAAGTACGTGGTGCAGACCCTGGAGAAGAAGGGCGCCGTCTTCGTCGAACGGACGGAGGAGGTGCCGCCGGGCAGCATCGTCATGTTCTCCGCGCACGGCGTGGCCCCCGTCGTCCACGAGGAGGCCGCGCGCGGCCGGCTCGCCACCATCGACGCGACCTGCCCGCTGGTCACCAAGGTGCACAAGGAAGCGGTCCGGTTCGCGGAAGAGGACTACGACATCCTCCTGATCGGGCACGAGGGCCACGAAGAGGTCATCGGCACCTCCGGCGAGGCCCCCGACCACATCCAGCTCGTCGACGGCCCCGAGGACGTCGCCAAGGTCGAGGTCCGTGACCCGTCGAGGGTCGTCTGGCTCTCCCAGACCACCCTCTCGGTGGACGAGACCATGGAGACCGTCGACGCCCTCAAGGACAAGTTCCCCCAGCTCATCTCCCCGCCCAGCGACGACATCTGCTACGCCACGCAGAACCGCCAGCTGGCGGTCAAGCAGATGGGCGCCGAGGCGGACCTGGTCATCGTGGTTGGCTCGCGGAACTCCTCCAACTCCGTGCGGCTCGTCGAGGTCGCCAAGCTCGCGGGCGCCCGCGACGCCCACCTGGTGGACTTCGCCGACGAGATCGACGAGTCCTGGCTGGAGGGCGTCTCCACGGTCGGCCTCACCTCGGGCGCCTCGGTGCCGGAGGTGCTGGTCGAGCAGGTCCTGGAATGGCTCGCGCAGCGCGGCTTCGAGGACGTCGAGATCGTCAAGGCCGCCGAGGAGTCCATCATCTTCTCGCTGCCGAAGGAGCTGCGCCGCGACCTGCGCGAGGAGGCGGCGGCCCTGGTGGCGGAGCGTGGTGGCACCGGGCCGGGAGAGGCCCCGGCGTCGGCGTAGTGCGCCGACGGACGGTGGGGATCCGGGGGGATGTGACGGCGTCACGTCCCCAATCCTCACCTCATGTCCGATTGGTGACGGCGTTCGGTTCGGTGACCGTTCACGGCCCGGCTTAACGTGGTTCCATGCAGATCTTCGGTGTGGACATCGGCGGGTCCGGGATCAAGGGTGCCCCGGTCGACCTGGACAAGGGGGACCTGGCGCAGGAGCGCTACAAGGTCCTCACCCCTCAACCGTCCACGCCGGACGCGGTGGCCGACGGGGTCAAGGAGGTCGTGGACCACTTCGGCTGGACCGGCCCGGTCGGGGTCACCTTCCCGGGCGTGGTCACCGACGGCACCACGATCCGTTCGGCGGCCAACGTCGACAAGAGCTGGGTCGACACCGACGCGCGGGTCCTGCTCGGCGACCGCCTCGGCGGTCTGCCCGTCACCGTCGTCAACGACGCGGATGCGGCGGGCGTCGCCGAGATGAACTTCGGTGCCGCGAAGGGCCGCCGGGGCACGGTCATCCTGCTGACGTTCGGTACGGGCATCGGCAGCGCCGTGTTCGTGGACGGCGTCCTGGTCCCCAACACGGAGCTCGGCCACCTGGAGCTGCACGGCCACGAGGCGGAGAAGCGGGCCTCCAGCAAGGCCAGGGAGGACCACGAGCTGACGTGGGAGCACTGGGCGCACCGGGTGCAGAAGTACCTGGCCCACGTGGAGATGCTGTTCTCGCCGGAGCTGTTCGTGATCGGTGGCGGGGTCAGCCGCAAGTCCGAGAAGTTCCTGCACCACATCGAGGGCATCAAGGCCGAGATCGTCCCGGCGCAACTGCAGAACAACGCGGGCATCGTGGGAGCGGCGATGCGGGCGGCCACGGGCAGGTAGGCACATATGGGCACCGGGGTCGCCGGCCGCCCGGATGTCAGGCCTGGGCCCGGCTCCGGGCGGCGGCGGTCCGCCGGTTGATCGTACGGATCATGCGCATCCGCCGGCCGAGCACGATCGCACAGGCGATCAGGGTCCCCCCGTACAGCCAGCCGGCCTGGGTGGCGAGCCCCGTCACCAGGCCCATGAGCCGGCCGCCGATCCCGCCGTCGCCCTCGTCGGCGACCGGGGCCAGGCCCAGGGCGAAGGAGATCGGGACGACCACGGGCGCGGTGAGCAGGTCCCCCTCGCGCACCCACAGCGCGGTGAGCACGCACACCGGCAGGAACAGCACGCCGTACACGGTCTGGGACATCCCGAACAGCAGCGCGACGAGGAATCCGAGCGTCAGCATCACGAGCCCGCAGAAGAGGCCTCCGCCGAGCCCGGTGAGCCGGGGGTTCGGCAGCCACCGGGCCGCGGGGGAGGGGGCGGGCCGGGGGACCGGAGCGGACCCCCGGAGGTCCGGAGCGGGTCTGCGCTGCGCCGGGCGGGCGGGCCGGGCGGAGCGCGCGACACCGCCCCCGGGGGTCCGCCCCGCCTGCGGAGGCAGCGGCGGCCGGGGCGGCTGGGGCGGCTGGGGCGGCCGGTCACGTGGCGGTCCGTACTGAGCAGGTCGCGTGCTGTGTTGCTCCACTGGACCAACTTAGGTCTGTTTATGTGCCGAATGAACCGTCGGACACGCCGGGGAGCGAAGGCTGTCCATGCGTTCGATTTACCGACGGGGTGCGGAGCGGGTACGCCGTAGACTGGTGGATCGGCCCACGCGCCCAGCCGGCCGGTCCTCGCCCCCCATCCTCACGTACGGGAAGTCGCAACGTGTCGCTCACGATCGGAATCGTCGGTCTGCCGAATGTCGGCAAGTCGACCCTGTTCAACGCCCTGACCAAGAACGACGTGCTGGCGGCCAACTACCCGTTCGCCACCATCGAGCCGAACGTCGGCGTGGTCGGTGTCCCCGACGCCCGGCTGACGAAGCTCGCGGAGATCTTCGGCTCCCAGCGGATCCTCCCGGCCACGGTCGACTTCGTCGACATCGCGGGCATCGTCCGCGGCGCCAGCGAGGGCGAGGGCCTCGGCAACAAGTTCCTGGCGAACATCCGCGAGTCCGACGCGATCTGCCAGGTCATCCGCGCCTTCCAGGACGAGAACGTCGTCCATGTCGAGGGCAAGGTCTCGCCGAAGGACGACATCGAGACGATCAACACCGAGCTGATCCTCGCCGACCTGCAGACCGTCGAGAAGGTCCTGCCGCGCCTGCAGAAGGAGTCGCGGATCAAGAAGGACATCGCGCCCAAGGCCAAGGCGGTCGAGGAGGCCAAGGAGATCCTGGAGAAGGGCGACACGCTCTTCACGCACGGCATCGTCCAGGGCAGCGAGCGCGCCGAGCTCCTGCACGACCTGCACCTGCTCACCACCAAGCCGTTCCTCTACGTCTTCAACGTGGACGAGGACGAGCTGACCGACGAGGACTTCAAGAACGAGCAGCGCGCCCTGGTCGCCCCCGCCGAGGCGATCTTCCTCAACGCCAAGCTGGAGGCGGACCTCGCCGAGCTGGACGACGAGGACGCCATGGAGCTCCTGGAGTCGGTCGGCGCCGAGGAGCCCGGCCTCGCCACCCTCGCCCGCGTCGGCTTCAGCACCCTCGGCCTGCAGACGTACCTGACCGCAGGCCCGAAGGAGTCCCGCGCCTGGACCATCAAGCGCGGCGCCACCGCCCCCGAGGCCGCCGGAGTCATCCACACCGACTTCCAGAAGGGCTTCATCAAGGCCGAGGTCATCTCCTTCGCCGACCTCGTCGAAACCGGTTCGGTCGCCGAGGCCCGCGCCAAGGGCAAGGCCCGCATGGAGGGCAAGGACTACGTCATGCGCGACGGGGACGTGGTGGAGTTCCGCTTCAACGTGTAGTGCCTGATTCCTTGATCGCCGGAAGAGGCTGGTCGGGGTAGGGAACCCCAGGTCAGGGGCCAGGTCTTCGGGTCTGGCCCCTTCCTGTTTTCTCCTGCGGATTTGGGCCGTTTCCGGGTCGTGTGCTGACTTGGTGCTGACCCTCCGGCCGGGTGTCAGCCGGGGATCACGGGAGGTCAGACGGTGCGGATGACGGGGGCGGGCTTGATGTCCTGGGCGTCGATGAGGGTGCGGATGTCGTCCGGGTCGGAGGTCCAGATGATGGCGCCGAGGGTGGCGGCCATGACGACGACGGTGGCGTCGACGACATCGGCAGTGCCTGCCTTGCCGCACAGGATGCCCGCAGCCTTGGCGGTCTCCAGGCCCACGGGCGCGACATCGCATCCGGCGAGGAACTTGCCGAGCCGGACCTGGCGCCGGGAGTCCCGCCACGCTTGGCTCACGACGACAGAGGGGACGTGGATGTCCCGGCCGTCCTCCAGAGCCAGATGGTGGCGGGCCCACATGTGCCGGTCGCCGTTGTCGATGGCGATGAGCGCACCGGCGTCGTACAGGTAGGGGATGTTCACGCGGCCGAGGCCCTCGAGCTGCTGAGGTACTCGGCGTCGGCGTCGGCCATCTCGGAGCGGGCGGCGGCGAGCTCTTCGGGGGTGAAGCCTCCGTGCTCCGCCTGCCACTCCTGGACCACGGCCCGTCCGGCTCGCAGCCGCAACTCTCGCTCAGCTGCTCCGGCGACGAGCCGGGACAGCGGGATGCCTTCTTCCTCGGCGGCGCCCGCCAGGGCCGCGACCAAGGATTCATCGAGGGTGATCGTCACCTTCTTGGTAGCCATACCAGCACCATACTCCTATATGGCGTCGATGTGGGGCGGGTTTCGAGGGGGTGGGGATGACCCCCTGAGTCTTTTTCGCTCGACCGCCGGGTTTGGGTGTGTCAATTTAACGGCCCTGTCTCACATGCGGTGGTAACGGAAAGTCATTGCTGATGTGCCTGGTCCGAGCTTCAAGGGGAGCAGCCGCAGCCGCGCCATCGAGCAGGACCAGCACGGTGCCGACGGTCGGTCGTTCGCGCGGGAGCGGTGCCCGCCGTCACTACGATCGTCAGGGAAGCCGGGGTGTCCCCGGTGGTACGAAGCAGGGCATGGACGTGAGAAGGGGGCGGGGCATGGCGATCTCGGCACGGGAGCGGCTGGCGCGACTGCTCGGTGGCTCGGACCCGGGCGGCTCGTTCGCCGCCCGGATGAACGCGCCGGCCGACGCGCTCCGGCTGGACGTGGAGGGTGTTGGGCCGGTGGCGCTTCCGCTGCGCGCGCCGCGTACGAAGAAGCTGATCGAGGTGGCGCGGCCGGCGAAGTTCGGGCGCGGTGAGGAGACGTTGAGCGACCCCGGTGTCCGCGACACCTGGGAGATCGCTCCGGACCGGTTCGAGCTGGGCGGGACAGGGTGGGTGCCGATGCTGGACGCCGCCCTGGAGTACTTCCGTGACGAGCTCGGGCTGCCGGCGAAGACCCGGCTGCGGGCCGAGCCGCACGCGCTCCTCGTGTACGGCAAGGGCCAGTTCTTCCTCCCTCACCAGGACTCCGAGAAGGACGACGCGATGGTGGGCACGCTGGTGGTGTCGCTGCCTTCGGCGCACACCGGCGGCGAACTGGTGGTGGAGCACGGCGGTGAGAGCAGGGTCTACCAGGCGTCGAAGGAGCGGCTGACCTTCGTCGCCTTCTACGCCGACTGCCGGCACGAGGTCAAGCCGGTGAAGTCGGGCTATCGGGTGACCCTCACCTTCAATCTGCTCGCCGAAGCCGAGGACGAGGACGCGTCCGGGGACGTCGGCCCGGTCGCCGACCTCGCGGTTTGCCTGACCGAACACTTCGCCGAGCCGGCCCTCCCGCGCTGGGGAGGCCGGGAACTGCCTCCGCCGAACCGGCTGGTCTACCTGCTCGACCACGAGTACACCCAGCGCGGACTGTCCTGGAGCCGCCTCAAGGGTGCGGACGCCGAGCGCGCCGCGCTGCTGCGTGCCGCCGCGGCGCGGGCCGGCTGCGAGGCGATGCTCGCGCTCGCCGAGGTGAAGGAAACCTGGGACGCCTACCCGCCCGGCGGCGGTGACCCGTGGGACCGCGACTACTACGACGACTCCTATGACGAGGAGGATGAGGAGGACCTGGCCCCCGGCACCGGGAGCGGCGCCCACGACGACTATGCGGACTACGAGCTCAACGACCTGATCGACGACGAGATCACTCTCGGCTGGTGGACCCGGCCGGGCGGCGGGGGCGGCGAGGCGATCTGTCTGCCCGTCTCCTACGAGGAGCGGTGTGCCTCCACGCCGAACAAGAACCTGGAGCCCTTCCGGTCGGAGTACGAGGGCTACATGGGTAACTACGGCAACACCCTTGACCGTTGGTACCGACGTTCCGCGGTCCTGCTGTGGCCGCGCGAGCGGGCGTTCGCGGCCCGGGCCGAGGCCGGATCCGAAGGCGCGCTGGCCGAGCTGCGCGACCGGATCGCGGCTGGGGAGCTGGACAGGGTCCGGGCCGATGCGGCCTCGCTGGCGTCGTTCTGGCCGCAGACCGCGCCGCGGGCCGAAGCGCTGGGTACGGCCCTTGAGGTCGCGGCCGGCCTGGGCGTGCCCGGGACGGCGGCGATGCTGCTGGAGCCGTTCCACGCGGAGGCGCTCACCCCGGACCACGCGGATGCGCTGGCCGCGGTGGCCGGGGCGTACGGCAGAGAGTGGACGCGTGAACTCGTCGGGGGATGGTTCCCCGCACAGCGCGTCTGGCGCGTGTCCGGGGCCGACCGTGGAGAGTGGGTGCAGGGCCTGCCCCAGCTGTGCGACGCACTGCGCGCCGCTGGGGACTCGTACACGGCGCGGCTGCTCGCGGACGCTGCCTGGCGCTGGCTGGAGGAAGAGCTGGGCCTGTGGTGCGCCCGGGCGCGGGCCGAGGAGCGCGGGCCGCGCCTGGCCGAACTCGGCCTGCCCTTGGCATGCGTCTGGCAGGCGGCCGAGGACGAGCGGCGGGCCGCGATTGCGCAGGCGCTGCGCGGATACCCGGACACCGTCCTGGAGTGCGTGGTCCCGGCCCTGCGCGCGGCGGCGAAGCTGCCGGCACAAGTACGCGGGGCGGCGGGGGTCGCGTTGCTCGCGCGGGACTGCGTCGGGCGTCTCGAGGCGTTTCTCGCCACCCCGCAGCGCGCCGAGGGCGACTGGTCGATCGCCTGGGCGGGCTGCGGGGCGGGCCGTGGGCTCGTCGCCGGGAGAGGGCGGACGCACGCGGGCGGGTGCGAGCTGTGCGACACGTTGGCCGCGTTCCTCGCTTCCTCCACCGAGCGGGTTCGGGAGTGGCCGCTGGCCAAGGACGGACGGCGGCACGTGCACAGTGCCATCGACCTGGCGGGCCTTCCGGTGAGCCACTCGACCCGGCGCCAGGGCCGCCCGTACACGCTGGTCCTGACCAAGACCGATGCACTGTTCACGCGCGAGCGGCAGACTCGGCGCACTGCGGGCACGGACCTGACCTGGCTGAAGGCGACCTGGGCGTAGGCCGGAAGGCAAAGGTGGGGAGGGCGCGAGCACGCAGGCGTCTGCCGGCGGATCCGCCATGTATTTCCAGGCAGGTGGAGGACCAGCCAGTCCGCACACAGTCCGCAGGACGCTCGTAAACGCCCGTCGGAGGCCAACGCAACCAAACGGCGAAACCGCAGGTCAGCGCCCTGGTTTGGACTCCGCCGCAGGTCAGGCTCGGCCCTCAGGTATTCCGCTTCAACGTGTAGCGGTGGATTCCTCGATCTGCCGAGGTGCAGGTCAGGGGGTGTAAAACCTCAAGTCAGGGGCCAGGTCTCAGATCTGGCCCCTCCTTGTCCTGCTCGGGTGGTTCCGGCCTTCCTGGAGTGCTGTGCATGACTGCGTCATGCTGATTCACCTGCGATGACGACTGTATGCACGTCGCTCCGACCGTGCCGCTCGACACGTACTCGGTGGATGGTGAATGAGGTACTTGGGTACCATGGCTCTGGAGGTGAGGGTCATGGTGGCAGCGTCGAAGGCGGTTCGGCAGTCCCCGCTGAAGGTGGATCCGGAGACGGATCAGCTGATCAGCCAGGGCGCGCATTTTCTGGGCCTGACGAAGAAGGACCTGGTCGCTGAGGCCGTGCGGGTCTACCTGGAACAGAGGCGCGAGGATCTGAGGGCCGGCATGGTCGAAGCGCTCCAGGTCCTCGACGGGTCGCTCAAGTCGGACGTGATGTTGCTGACCGGGCTGACCGCGGAGGAGATCGACGCGGTCGGTGGGATCGACGAGTAACGGAATCGGGAACCTGATGCGCTCAGCACGCCCCACCCTGCGCTGTGTGCAGGAGGACCTCGATCTCCCGCTTCCGCCGGTCACTGCGGCACTGGATGAGACCGACCATCCGATCGTTGCCAAGGCGGCGGAACAGTTCGCCGATGCCGAGGTCAAGCACGAGCGCATCCGCGCCGTCGACGACCAGGTGTTGTTCAAGGTCAAGGTGCAGCGCTGGCGTGCAGCCGTCTGGACAGACGCGGATCTGCCGTGGCTGGTGGCGGCCGGGAGGCGGGAGGACGGTTCGGGGGACGACTTCTACGCCAAGCTGGAGGCGGAGGGGAAAGCGGCTCGTGCGCAGTACAACGCCATGCATGCCGAGGCGCTGAGGACCGTCACGTCCACGGCGAACCTTCTGCCGACGAGAGAGGACCCCATCCGGTATCGGGCCGAAGCAGGTGTCCGTTTCGTCCGTCGGCTGCGCACCATCCTGTTCGACCTGACGCGGGACACTCTGCGGGACGGCCGTGAGCACGCCGTGGACTTCGACACCTTCACCCTGGGACTGCAGGTCCGCGCCGACGACGGCCATGAGACGTACCTCGCCGTCCGGATCACCGGTTTCAGACCCGCCGCCAGCAACAGGCGCAGCCGATCCGAGACGCCTACTTCCTCCTCGGGCTCGAACACTCCTCCTCCCTGGCCGTGTCCGTCCCGCAGTCGGCCCCCGACGGCCGCCTTGCTCCGCGTACCTACGTGCGGTACGAGCAGGTGACGGAAGAGCTCGGGTACCTCCTCGTCATTGGCCGCCGCGAAGACCGACGGTGAACACCCGTTGTGACGGAGTCATTTCGCTTCGCATCCGAGAGTGAGTCTGGCGCGAGGCGCGCCTCGGGAATCGGGGTTCGGCGGGGTTGTCTGTTGCCTCTTCCGTTCTCCGGTGTTCTCCGTCTGTTCCTTGCCGCGACCTGATTCGACCATGATCGGGACAAAGTGATCGAGAGTGACAGGGTGAGGCTTTATCGACCATGCCTGGAGTGACGGCTTCCTGCGGCCTGGCGAGGTCATCCACTAACGTGCATGTTACTAACATTTTGATTAGTAACATGCACGGAGGTTGGCGGGCATGGTGGACTTCGTGGGTCGTCGGCAAGAGCTGGCGACGTTGGAGCGAGAGCTGCACAAGGTGGCGGCAGGGGCCGGCGGGGAGCGGCCCGGTCGGTGCGTGATGTTGCGTGGGCGGCGCCGGGTGGGCAAGTCGCGGCTGGTCGAGCGGTTCGCGGAGCGCTCCGGGGCCCCGTTCTTGTTCTACGCGGCGACCGGTGCGTCCCCTGGGGATGATCTTGCACGGCTCGCCCGGGACGCCCAGGCATCGACGCTGCCGATGGCACGGCTCGTGGCCGCCGCGCGGCCGGAGAGCTGGGACGCCGCGTTCGACGTGCTGGCAGCCGCGCTGCCCGCTGACCGGGCGAGCGTGCTGATCATCGACGAGTTGCCGTACCTGATGGATGCCGGTGGCGCCTTTGAGGGGATGCTGCAACGGGCCTGGGACCGGGTGCTGGAGACCAAGCCGGTGCTGCTGGTCCTCATCGGCTCCGATCTGTCGATGATGGAGGCCCTGAACAGCTACGGGCGCCCCTTCCATCAGCGCGGCCGGGAGATGGTGCTGGGACCCCTGAACCCCGCCGAGGTGGGGCAGATGCTCGGACTGGAACCGGCGGAAGCCTTCGACGCCGCGCTGGTCACCGGCGGGCTGCCGCTGATCTGCGCGGAGTGGCCGCGAGGCGCAGGACTGTGGGACTTCCTCGGCGAGGCGCTGAGCGACCCGGTCTCGGCCCTGCTGGTGTCGGCCGAGCGCTCGCTGGCTGCCGAATTCCCCCCGCAGGCTCAGGCGCGTACGGTGCTGGCAGCCGTCGGCAGTGGCGAGCGGACCTTCACCAACATCGCCCGTGCGGCCGGCGGGATCGGGGCCACGCCCCTGCATCGAGCCCTGGAACTGCTCACGCACAAGCGGATCGTCGCTGCGGAGCTACCCGTATCGCTGCGTCCTTCAAAGGATCGCCGCTACCGGGTGACAGATCCCTACCTGCGCTTCTGGCTGCACCTGCTCGGCCCGTCCATGGAGGAGATCGAGCGGGGACGGGGTGATCTGACCCTGGCGCGCATCCGGGAGAACTGGACCAGCTGGCGCGGCCGGGCCGTCGAGCCCCTTGTCCGCGAGGCCCTGGCGCGGATACTGCCCGATGACAGGCTGCCCGCGGCCCCCGCAGTGGGCGGCTACTGGACCCGCACCAACGACGTCGAGATCGACATCGTCGGGGCGGACCGCGCCCCCATCGCCAAGGAACTGCTCTTCGTCGGCTCCATCAAGTGGCTGGAGCAGTCGCCCTTCGACCGGCACGACCTGGCAGCCCTCCATCGACACCGGGCCGCCCTCACCGGCGAACCTGTTCCCGTCGTGGCGGTCTCGCGTAGCGGAGTCGACTGCCCGGGGCTCGATACCTCCTATGGTCCCGGCGATCTGCTGACCGCCTGGCCACTGTGAGCGGCGGATGACAGGTGAGGAGCGGGAGCCGGTGAGCGCGATCAGGCCGCAGAAGCCGGAGACGTCCCGCACACCTCGGCCCGTAGCCGGCGCTCCTGAGACTCCTCGTACTTCGTCGCGGATCCCGTTCTGGAACGACTTCGCATTTCCGCAGGTCACATGAGTCATGGTGGAGCGGTCTTCTCTTCACTGCCTCCTTCCGCGCGGACACTACCGGCCCAGCCATACGGTTTCCGGAGATACCGTTGCCGCCCCTTCCGGTCGCAGGATGCGCGCTGTTCGGTTCGAGGTGGCGCGGGTGGTCCGAGTCCTTCCTCAGCCGGTTTCCCCGGGGTGCTGGGACGGCATCGGTCACCTCTTCGGGGACAGGTCGATACGGTCGATCCAGGTGGGGGCGACGAAGATGTTGTCGTCGGCGGGGCCTTCGGAGGCTTCCAGCAGGGGCCAGGAGCGGGACTCTTCGACGAGGTGCTGCCAGGTGTCTGTAAGCACGTGAGTCGGCCCCACGGTACGGACGAGTTTTGGTACCACCCTCGAACCGGTGGCCGACCGTTCACCCCGGCCCCTGACGGCCTCTTCTCGCTGGCTGCGCCTGCGCATCAGCCCATCACCGGCCCGGCGGTCGAACGGCTGTCGGAGCCAAAAGAACTCCGTGCACTGGAGCCCAAACAAGTGCTTACAAACAGCCAGGGCGCGGTCCAGTCGAGTTCCCGGTCCAGGCCGGTGCCGGAGACGCCGTATGCGCGGCTGGCGTCCACCCGCCAGAACTGGGAGTAGAGGATCACCTGGGCGTGGTCGGTCAGGTCGTTGACGATCTCGGTGAAGTGGGCTGAGGGCCAGCCCGGGGCGTCGTCCGCAGCGGTGGCTCGCAGGCGCGCGGTGAGCGGCGGGACGACAGGGCTGCGTGCGCCGAGTTCGGTCAGGGACCAGCGGATGCCGCCCGGCTTGGTCCAGTCGGGTGGGTCTGCTGTTCCAGGCATCGCGGTAGGCGCGGCGCAGGGGCTCGACCGCGCCGTCGATCTCCAGGATCGCCAGGGCCATCGCCGCCCATTCGCGGACGGTCGGGTTATCGCTTTTCGGCAGCCCGATGAGAGCCGGCCCCTTGTTGTTGCTCATGCTGGGAGGTCTGCCCCCATCACCGGGCGTCTGCTCTGCCCATGAGCAGTGAGAGTGGTACGTTATTCAGTACCACTGATGGAGAGGGGCAGGTCATGTCCATAACTGCGAGCGAAGCCCGCAAGGCTCTCTTTCCGCTGATCAAGAAGGTCAACGACAACCACGAGGCCATTGAGATCGTCTCCAAGCACGGCAACGCCGTACTCGTCTCGGCCGAGGACTACGCGGCACTGCGTGAGGGCTCATACCTGCTGCGCTCGCCTGCGAACGCACGACGTCTGCTCAAGGCGTACGAGAACGCCCTGGGCAACATCAACGTGTCGGAGCGCGAGCTGATCGATCCGGACGCGGCGGATCCTGCTGCGGGTGCCGCGTGAGGCTTGTCTTCGAGGATCAGGGCTGGGAGGACTACGCGTCCTGGCTCAAGAACGACCGCAAGATGCTTGCCCGGATCAACAAGCTCATCGAGGACGTCAAGCGTGATCCCTTCTCGGGGGTCGGCAAACCCGAGCCCCTCAAGTACCACTTGCCCGGGGTGTGGTCGAGGCGGATCGACGACGAGCACCGCCTCGTCTATCTGGTGACGGACAGGGAGATCGTCATCCTCGCGGCTCGTTACCGCTACTGACCGCTCGGGCGGTGCAGGCCGTTCCTGGGGATGCTGCTCCCGCGCTGGGATGTCACTATCGTCCTCCGTGCCGGTTTCGAACATGAGGTCGACACGGAGGCTGTCTGGTGCCGTCCGGGGCACAGTGGAGCTTGGCCGTGAAGAAATCAGCCGCTGCGTTCGGGATCTCGTTGGCCGCGTCGGTTCGGCGATATCACTTCATCGCCTTCATCGGCTTGGACTCCTCCGCTGGAGGCTGACGGGCGTCGGGCGTCGGGCCGGCGGAAAGGCGCACCAGGGCGTTCTCGGCCTCGGCCGACAGGGAAACCGAACCGGCGAGGCCGAGCCGATCCGTCACTGCCCGCCGCAGCAGCTCGCGGACCTCGTCCGCCCAGAGTCCGGAGCTTCAGCACCAGCAACCGTGAGAGCAACGGTGACACCTTGACGTGTTCGGGCTGGTCAGTGGCGCACTTCTGACCGTCGGGCGGCGCCTCGGCCGGCACCGGTGCTTACCACGCGAGGGAGACGGGCCGGGCGGCAATGGGTGGATTTCCCCTGTTCAGGGTGGAGGGTGCCGTAACAGGTCTGAAGCCGGGCCCCGGTGCGAAGAATCCGGGGTGTGAATGCTTCCTCGGGGACCGCGCTTCGGAGCTATCCGGTCCTGCTGGCCGGCGTACCCGCCGCCGGCGAAAGCTGGGTGCACTGGCCCAGGAGCAGCGCCGTGCTGCTCGACACCTACGAGACGGTCGCGCTCAAAGCGCGTCTCGACCACGACCGGGCCGACCCGGCGGACCACGACGACCCCCGGCTGGTCGGCAGGGTGGCGCGGTCCACCGGCGAGCAGGCCCTCGCGGCGCTCGCCGCGGCGCGCGAGGCGCAGCCGGCCTGGGCGCGCGTCCCGCTCGATCACCGGCTGGACTTCGTCCGCGCCTTCCACCGCCTGCTGCGGGAGCGGGCTGAGGAACTCATGTCGGTCCTCGTCGCCGAAGGGAATCCGCTGCAGGTGAGCCGGTGGGCCCTGTCCGCCGCGCTGAATCTGACGCACCCCGACTCGGTCGCGTACGCGCGTGCCGCCATGGTCTGGGAGGGCGGTCACGCGGGCCGGCTGGTGCGGCTGGTGCGCAAGCCCGACGGGGTGGTCTGCCTGGACCCGGCGCGCAACGCCCCGATGCTCACCGCTCTGTCCGGGGTGCCGACGCTGGCGGCGGGCAACGCGCTGGTGGTCAACGCCCCGCCGACGGTCCCGCTGAGCACCGCCTACCTCTTCCACGAGCTGGTCGCCCCGCTGCTGGCCGACCACGGGGCGCCGCCCGGCACGCTGAGCGTGCTGTGCGCGCCGGCCCGGCCGATGCTGCGCACGTGGCTCGCCTCCCCGCACTGCGACGACATCTTCTTCTTCGGCGGTTCGGCCCAGGGCGCCGAACTCACCCGCTCCTGCCTGGAGCACGGCAAGAAGCCCATCATGGAGCTGGCCGGCAACGACGCCCTCGTGGTCTGGCGGGACGCCGACCTGGACGGCGCCGTCGAAGCGGCACTGGAGCGCTACCTGGGATCCGGGCAGCTCTGCCTGGCACCGAAGTTCGCCCTGGTGCACCCCGCCGTTGCGGACGACTTCACCGAGCGGCTGCACCGGAAGGTGGCCGCCCTGGGCGTGGGGCTGCCGGACGACCCGGAGGTCGTGCTCACCCCGGTGATCAAGCGGAACCAGTGCAAGGAGGTGCTGGACGACGCCGTGGCCCGGGACGCCGAACTGCTCTGCGGTGGTGACCTGGTCGACGTGCACGGCCGTCCCTCCCCGCGGGGCCCGTTCGTCCGGCCCGTGCTGCTGCGCGTACGGGGTCTCGAGCGGGCGGCGACCATGAACGCCGTCACCGAGGAGACGTTCTTCCCCCTGATGTGCGTGGTCGTGCCGGAGGCCGCCACGCCTCCGGCAGCGGCCTCGGACGATGCGCTGCTGGACGCGGTCCTCGCGTTCGTCAACGCCAATCGGTACGGGCTGCGCAACTCGCTGTGGGCGCGTGATCCGCACGTCGTCCACCGGTTCACGGACGAAGTGACCAACGGCGGTGTTCTGAAGGTCAACGACAGCCACATCGGGACCCTGCCCGTGCTGCCCATCGTCGGCGGCACGGGGCTGTCGGGCGGAGTCTTCGGGGAGGCCAACGTCTCCTTTCTGCGCACCACCCGCCTCCAGGGCATCAGCCTCGCCACCGGGACCGGTGAGCCCTTCGACCACCTCGCCGCCGCCGGAATGCCCTGGGAGGCCCGGCCGGCTCTCTCCACCCGTATCCCTCTGCCGGGACAGTCCGGCACCAGCAGAAAGGCCGACACATGACCACGCTCTCCGGGATGCCCCTGCTCCACCGCAAGATCGACCTGTGCTTCCGGCACTTCGACACCGACGACAACGGCTTCATCGACCGCGAGGACCTCCTGACCCTGGGATCGCAGCTGCTGTCCAAGTTCGGCGAGCCCGTCACCTCGCCCAAGGGCACCGCGCTGATGGACGGCATGACCCGCTTCTGGGACGCCCTGGTCGCCGCCGCGGACCAGGACGGCGACGAGCGGCTCACCCGCGACGAGTACCGGGACTGCATGACCGGCGCCTTCGTCGAGTCGCCCGAGGGCTTCGACACCTCGTTCCGGCCCCTGGCGGAGGCGGTGTGCGCGCTGCTGGACACCGACGGGGACGGTGAGGTGGACGAGCGGGAGTTCGAGGCATGGCAGGAGGTGTTCCGCACCGCGCCCGAGAACAGGGCCGACGCCTTCCGCAAGCTGGACGCCGACGGGAACGGCAGGCTCACGGTCGACGAGCTGCTGGCCGCCGTCCGCCAGTACTACCTCAGCCCCGACGCCGACGCGGCCGGCAATTGGCTCTACGGCACGGTCGCCTGAAGCAAGCACGAGCCGGGGCCCGGTGGGTAGCGGCCTCGCCGTCTGCCGGCCCCCCGGCTCCCGGCCCCCCGGCCGCCCGTCCGCCGACGGCCGTCACTTCAGGCAGGATGCGCCACCGCAGTGCCGAGTACCGGCAGGGATCAGTTCCTTCACGGACGCTCAGGGGGCCATTTCCTCCGCCTGGGTGCGGTGGCGGGTGTCGATGAAGGAGTACGGGGGCCAGGGGCCCAGGAAGCGGATGCGGACGGCGGGCTGCCGGACCCGCAGTTCGTTCAGGACCGTGCCGACGGTGTCGATGTCCTCCTGCCGGACGAGCAGGGCGGCGCACAGGACGTCCGTCTCGCCCGCGGCGCGGTGGGTGGGGCTGCGGTCGCGGTAGTCCTCGGCGACGGCCAGCAGCCGCTGTCTGGTCTCGGCGTGCAGGGTGTCGGCGAACTGTCCGGCCGCGTTGCGGGCCCGGTGCTCCCGCTGCTTGGCCATCAGCCTGCGCATGCCGGGCGACAGGCCGTCCGGCCGGTCCTCCGGCGCGTCCTCGCCCGCTTCGCCCGCGTCGCCCGTGATGACGGCCGCACGGTCCACGGTGATGTCGACCCGTAGTTCGCACCGGCCGGCCAGGTCCTCCAACTGGCCCGCGATGTCCGCCGCCTGCTCGGTGACCCACTCCGTCAGGCGCTGTTCGGCGCTCCGCCCGGCCGCGGGCCGGCCCTCGGGCGGCGGCTTCTCGGCGACCAGGACGTTGAAGGTCATCGGCAGGATGCTGCCGGTGCGTTCCCACACGGCGTCCACCGCCCGGCTCTGCTCCTCCACCCAGCGGCGCACCTGGTCGTCGCCGCCCTGGAGAGGGGACGGCGGAGCGTCGTGCACCAGTGCCGCGACGGAGGCGCCGGGAACGCGCACCAGCCGCAGCGGGCGACCGTCGATCCCGGTGACGCCGTCGGCCGCGCCCCGCCGGTCCGGCCGGTCCGGGAGCAGTGCGTACACGTACAACGCCGTGTGCTCGGTCATCGGTCCGCCTCCTCCGCCCAGCGCTGCGGGTTGATCAGCTTGTCCACCACGTCGTCGACCACTTCGTCCAGCCCCCGGTGCAGGTCGGCGACCGAGGAGACGATGCCGTGGTCCTCCTTGATCTGCTCCATCGCCTCGTCCAGTTCCAGCAGGGCGTTCGCCAGGCGTTCGGCCTCCTGCGGGGTCAGGTCGTGGCCGTTCATACGGCGCAGCGCCTGGCGGTCCAGCGCCTCCTGGATGACCTCCACCAAGGTGACCACCAAGGACAGCACCCCGTGTTTGAGGCTCTTCTCGTCGACGGTCAACGGCATGTCGGCTCTCCACCCTCCTGCTGTCGTGCTCGGTCGTTCACCCGGTTGCTCACCCAGCCGTTCACCCGGTCACTCATCCGGCCGCCGCCGCAGGTCCCGTCGCAGGTTCCGTCAGGGACCCCGCCGCGCGCAGCCGTTCCGTCCAGGCCGCCGGATCGTCCGTGGCCAGCCTCACCTCGTCGCCCGCGGTGGTGTGGACGGCGATGACGCCGCCTTCTCCGGCGGGGCTGTACGCGGGTACCCGCCGCACCTCGGTGATGTCCGCCGTGGACAGCACGAGCGCCGGCCGGGAGTCCACGGGGGACTTCCAGATCAGTCTGTCGGCGGTCAGCCGTCCCTGACCGCCGCGCCACAACGGCCCGCCCCGGCGCGGTTCGTGGTACCACACGTGCTCCTCGACGAGAGGCTGCTCCTCCTCGACGGGGGGCGCGAAGGGGAGGGCGGGCACCGGGCGGCCCGCGCACGCCTCGGTGAGGAGGGCGTGCAGTTCTCCGGGCTGACGGGCCGAGAGGCGTTCCTGACCGCCGTCGGCCAGGGCGACGTCCAGACGCAGCCGTTCCTCGCCCCCGACCGCCCTCTCCGGTTCGAGACGCACGGCGGTGACGGCGTCGAGTCCGGTCTGCCACAGGATCTCCCGTGGTTCGTCACGCAGGACGACGAGGCGCCGGTCGGTGAGGTAGACGGTGCCGGGCCGCCATCCGTGGTAGAGGCCCTCGGTCAGGAGGTGGCCGCCGGTCATCCGGCAGACGACGTTCTCGTCCTCCCCCAGGTCGAGGGCGCGGCGGGCGACGGACCGCTCGGCCCAGGCTCGGGTGTCCTCGTCCCAGTGGCGCATCATCCCGTACTCCAGCATCGTCTCCATCCCGGCGATGGCCGCCCGCAGGGAGACGCCGATCAACGGGATGTCGGCCACGGCGACGATCAGGTCCAGGTGCAGGACCGCGCCCTTGTTCAGCACGACTTCCAGCAGGTCGTCCAGGGTGACCCGCGGATCCCGCGTGGGGCGCATCGGTGACAGGTCAGCCGTCACGCCGTTCCGCCTCGCCCTCGGCCGGGGACGGTTCGGCCGCCCGGTGGTCCTGGTCCTGGTCCTCGTCGCTGTCGCTGTCGCCGTCGCTTTCGCCCTTGTCGTCGGCGGCGGGCTCCTCACGGCGCTCGGTCAGCTCCGCCGGCTGTGTGTGCTCGGAGCGACCCCGCATCTGGGCCTGCGCGCTGAGCCACCCGCACCAGGGGCACCACTTCTCCAGCAGTTGCTCGACAGGGGAGCGCTTGCCGCAGGCCGGGCAGCTCTCCTTCTCCTCACGCGTATCGCGCCACGCGGCGGTCTCCGTGTCCGTGCCGGACGGGAACTCCAGCCCGTAGCGGGCGGCCGTCTCGAAAGAGGCCAGCGCCGCGCGCAGACGGATGCCCAGCAGTTCCACCCCGGCCACCGAGACCATGATGTCGGCGTTGAGCACGAGGCCCTTGTCCAGCAGGGTTTCCACCACATGAGCGAGGCTGCCGTCGCCGTCCCGCCGTGGCTGCATCGGGGACGGGCCCGCACTCGCAACCCCGCCCTGCGACGGGCCGCGCCGCGAGACCGTGGACGGGAACCCGTTGTCGCTCGGGGTGATCCTCTCGGGGTAGCTGCTCATTCCGCGCGTCTGTCCGCTCTCCTGTCACTTACACGCCCGAGCCCGGGCCCGACGGCGCGTGAACGGATCAATTCTCATGAACGGGGAGGCATCGGCGAAGCGGCCCGGACGGCCCGGACGGTCTGGACGGCCAGAACCTCGTGGCAGCAGCTGCGGTGCCGAAGTCCGGCCGCGCCAGGAAGTCCTGAAGGCCGGCGGCTCCGCAGGAACGCGCAGGAAGGGAAAGCCGGCGCGGCGAACGCCGCCCGCTCGGTCCTCGGCGGGCGTGAGGCGTGGGCCGCATCATGGGTGGATGAGCGACCGGACGATGACCGACCGCCGTTCTGCGTCGGCACGGAGGTCCTGAGGCACTCGAGTTCCGGACGGACTGGCCGCCGGCCCCGCGTGGGACCCGGGCAGGTGCTCGTGCGGGTGGGCGCGGCCGCGGTGAACAACACCGACGTGTGGACCAGGGAAGGCGCGTACGGACTGCCCGGTCGCCCCGAGGCGAAGGCCAGACGGCGCGGAGCGGGGACTTCCCCCGCGTCCAGGGCGGCGACATCGCGGACGTCGCCAGTGAGACGGCCGAGGACGTGCCCGACGCATGGGTGGGGCGCCGGGTTCTGCTCGATCCCGCCTTCTACGCGGACGCGCGCGCGGACGCCGCGCCTGTCGGGCTGCTGGGCAGCGAAGCGGACGGCGGCTTCGCCTCCTACGTCGCGGTCGACGCCGCCCGCGTCCACGACGTGAGCGACTCCCTGCTCTCGGACCGGGAGCTCGCCGCCCTGCCGGTGGCCTACGGCACGGCGATGGGCACGCCGGAACGCTCCCGCATCGGCAGCGGGGAGGGCCGGTGCTGGTGACCGGCGCTTTCGAACCAGTAGGTTCCGGCACGCCTTCCGATTCGACGAAGCCGCCCCTCAAGTGCCGTAAACGGTGGAGCGATGCCCGATGTGCACGACCCACACCACCAGCTCTCCGGTGTCGAGCGTGTAGACGACGCGGTAGTCGCCGACTCGCAGCCGACGGCGTTCCGGCTGGGATACGAGCGCGGTGGTGTGGAAGCCGAGGGGATCGCTTTCCAGCTCGGTCAGCTTGGCCAGGATGCGCAGTGCCATGTCGCGAGGGATCTTCCGGAGTTCGGCCTGTGCCTCGGGCCGGAAGACGGTTCGGTACTCACTCACCACGCGCCAGCGTCTCCCTCATGATGTCCTCGATCGGGATACCCGGCGTCGAGTCGGCCATGCGCTCGTCGATGATCCGGTTGATTTCGCGCTCTTCCCACTCCTGGTACTTGCGTAGTACCTCGATGGAGACGACCGCGGCGACTTCCTTGCCTCGGCGTGTGATCACCGTGGGCACGTCGTCGCGATCGGCGCGTTCCACCACCTCGGCGAGATGCGCGCGGACATCGCGGATGGACTCTATGGGCAGAGACTGCGTCATGCGCTCAAGCGTACCGAGTGGACCATGTGTGCACAATCGTACGGAGTGGACCATGTGTACATCATGAGGCGCGGAGTAAGCGCCACCGGGGTGGAAAAGGGGTTCCCGACGTCTGCTCAAGACGTACGAGAAGGCTCTGAGTGACATCGACGTGTCGGATCGTGAATGGATCGATCCGGACGCCGCGGACCCTGCTGACGGTGTCGTGTGAGGCGTGTTTTCGAGAATCAGGGTGAGGGCCAAAGGATCATCGTCCTGGTCGCCAGCTCCCACCACTGATCGCCGGGTACGTTCGGGTCGCGCCGGGCCGGCGGCGAACCCGCAGGTCTGCGGGGTGCCGCAGGTGTCCCGCTTGAACGCCCGACCGAATGCCCGAAGCGTGACCAAGAGCCTGGCCGGGAGAGCTCCGGGAGTCCGTCGGGGCCGGTGCAGGCGGTGGGGGAGGATGCGGGGAGGGCGAGGAGGGGCGGGAAGCGTGGGGCGTGGCGAACGGGACACGGTCGCGAGGGGAACGCGACTGTACGAGGCGGCGCAGGCGGTGGCCGGGGACCACGGCAGGGCGGCCGAGGCGGTACGGGCGGCGCTGAAGCCGATCCACGACGCAGCGGTGAAGCGGGAACTCGACGCCATCCCCGTCGCCCGGTTGCAGGACGTCACCGAAGGGCGGCTGCGGCTGGGCAGTGTCGAGAAGAGCGGGCTGCGCACAGTGGGCGGTGTCCTCGAAGCGGGCCCCTACCGGTTGCGGCAGATTCCGGGTGTCGGGCAGCGCACCGTCGACCAGATGCTCGCCGCCGCCCGCCGGCTCTCCGAGGCTGTGCGCGAGACCGTGGCCGTCCACATCGACGTGGACCGGCCGGACCCGGGCACCATCGCACTCGTCATGGCCCTGCACGTACTGGTGGAAGCCGGCCCGGACGCTCGTCGTGCGGTCGACAGGGCCACCGTCCTGTCGGAACGGCTCGGTCCGTTGCTCGCCGACGCCAGGCCCGCCGCCGGACGATTCCGGATGCTTGTGGCGGGCCGGGAGAAGAAGGCCCGCGCGTTGGCGGCGGCCACCGAGATCCGGTCACTGGTGGACGAGGGGGAGCGGTCGGGCCTGTCCGGGCTGTTTGCCCAGGCGTCGGTGGACCTGCTCCGAGGGCCTTCGTCCGACATCGCGGCCTGGGTGGACTTCGAACTCCGTTCCACTGAGTACTACAGCCTGCTCGCCGAGATCTCCGGGCGGCTGCCGGACGCGGCCGCCGGTGAGGGCTTCCTGCCGGACGAGATCGCCGAGCGGGTACGCACCCAGCACCTCGACGACATGCACCGGCGGGTCTCCCTGCGCGGTTACCAGGCTTTCGGCGCGCGGTTCGCGCTTGCGCAGCGCAAGGTGATACTCGGCGACGAGATGGGCCTCGGGAAGACCATCCAGGCGATCGCCGTGCTGGCACACCTGGCCGCCGAGGGGCAGAGCCACTTCATGGTCGTCTGCCCGGCGAGTGTCCTCGTGAACTGGACACGGGAGATCGAGGCCCGCAGCGCCCTGCGTGTCATGGTGCTCCACGGCCCCGATCGGCACGACGCGTTCGCCGACTGGAAGGGGCGGGGCGGAGTCGCGGTGGCCACGTTCGACGGGCTGCGCGGTTTTCCCGCGCCGGGCGGCGGGGAGGTCGGACTGCTCGTGGTCGACGAAGCGCACTCCGTGAAGAACCCGAAGGCCAAGCGGTCCCAGGCGGTCGCCCTGTGGGCGGAACGTTGCGGGCGTGCCCTTTTCATGACGGGCACTCCGATGGAGAACAGGGTCGTGGAGTTCCGCAACCTGGTCCGGATGCTCGACGGCGACGTCGCGGATTCCTTGGGTGAGCGGGAGGCGTTGGCCGGATCGGTCGCCTTCCGCAAGGCCGTCGCCCCGGTCTATCTGCGGCGCAATCAGGAGGACGTGCTGACGGAGCTTCCGAGTCTTCAGCAGACCGACGAGTGGGAGGAGCTAAGCGCATCGGACGAGGAGGCATACCGCGAAGCCGTGCGCGCGGGCAACTTCATGGCGATGCGCAGGGCCGCGTACACGCACCCCGCGAAGTCGGCCAAGCTGGACCGGCTCCGGGAGATCGTTCAGGAAGCCGGCGAGAACGGGCAGAAGACGGTGATCTTCTCCAACTTCAAGGACGTACTGAGCGTGGTGAAGGAAGCAGTTGTGGCCAAAACCACCGACGGCACTCCGGTGTTCGGTCCGCTCACCGGAAGTGTCCCGGCCGGGCGGCGGCAGCAGGTCGTCGACGACTTCGCCGGTGTCCCGGGCCCCGCGGTGCTCCTGGCGCAGATCCAGGCAGCGGGCGTCGGCCTCAACATGCAGGCCGCCTCCGTCGTCGTCATCTGCGAACCCCAGATCAAGCCGACCCTCGAGCACCAGGCGGTGGCCCGGGCCCACCGTATGGGCCAGGTCAGGCCGGTCCGCGTGCACCGCCTGCTCGCCACCGGGGGAGTGGACGAACGCATGGTGAGGATGCTGGAGGACAAGACCCGCCTGTTCGACGCCTATGCCCGCCGCAGTGCCGTGGCCGAAGCAACTCCGGATGCTGTCGACGTGTCGGACACCGAGCTGGCCCGCCGGATCGTCGAGGAGGAACAAGCGCGCCTGGGTATGACGGACGAGAGACTCACGGTAGCCGAGTAGCCGAGTAGCCGAGTAGCCGAGTCGAGCCGGAGAGCGGCTTGCCGTGGCCGAGGCCGCCGCCCACCGGTGGACGGTCGGGTTCTCGCTGTTCAGTAGGCCGATGAGGACGGGGCGGTTTCGGAGCCGACCCCGATCGGTTCCGCGCGGGCGTCGTGAGGACGCGTCCGCCTCGCCGTCGAGCTGCTGGACGAGTGTCTCGATGCGGGAGGTCATGCCGCGGGGGCGGGCCGGCGGCCGGCCGTGCTGGTCGCCGGTGCCGAAGTCTCGGCAGGCGCGCCGGGCCTGGATCAGGGGGACCTCGTTCGCCCGCCGGCCTCGGCCATCGGGTCGGACCCTGTCGTCCTTGCCGAAGCAAGCGATGCGCTTTTAGTGCAATTCAGGCATATTGCTCGGGGTGGGGTGCCTGCGGCGGGGGGTCCGCGCCGGTGGCGTCCTGCCGCTTTTCGGGGCGTCGCCGCAGGGTGGACGGGCTGTGCCGTGCGTCCGATCCGTTTCCCGTGAATTGTTTTTTCGTCGTGTCAGTTTCATTGACGTCGTGTAAAGCGAATGGCTACCTTGACATCAGCCACAAGGGTGCGGTGCGCCCCTGCGGCGTACCCCACCCCGGACACGTGAGGCAGGCATGAGCGTCGAGAGCAACACTGTGAACACCGTCCTCGGCCCGGTGGCAGCCGAGGATCTGGGCGTCGTGTCGGTCCACGAGGCGCTGCTGTCGGTGGTCCCGGGCGCGGAGTACGCCTACGACGTCACCTTCGACCGTGCCGAGATCTTCGAGACGCTCGCCGCCAAGCTGAAGGACTTCCGCGCCCACGGCGGCGGCACCGTCGTCGACAGCACCGGCATGTTCCACGGCCGGGACGTCCGGCTGTACGAGGCCCTCTCCCGTACGACCGGCGTGCACATCGTCGCCTCGACGGGCCAGGGCCCCGAGGAGATGCTCGGCGGCTACTTCCTGACGCCGCAGACCAACCCGCCGACGCCGTGGCCGGCCGAGAAGTTCGCCGACCTCTTCACCAAGGAGGTCACCGAGGGCATGGTGGTGCCCCGCGTGGAGCGACGTGGCGCCGCCGGTCTGGTGGCCACCACCGCGACCCCCGAGGGCATGACCGCGACCGACGAGAGCCTGTTCCGCGGTGCGGCCCGGACCGCCCTGAGCACCGGTGTCGCGGTCTCCGTCCGCTACGGTGCCGACGCCCTCCACGACCTCGACGTCGTCCTCGACGAGAAGCTGCCGGCCGACCGTGTCGTGGTCGGCGGACTCGACCGCAAGGACGCCGTCGCCGCCGGCGCCCCCCTCGGGATCGCACGGCGCGGGGCCTACGTCGCCCTGGACCACGTCGGTACGCAGGACGACGCCCACATCACCGATGACGAGCGCGCGGCTCTGGTCGCCGAGCTCGTGCGGGCCGGCTTCGGCGACCGGATCCTGCTCTCGAGCAGCGCGACCGGCGTGGCCAAGGGGCACCCCGGCAACGACCTGCCGTACAGCTACGTCCTGACCACTTTCGTCCCGCTTCTGAAGGCACAGGGTCTCAGCGACGAGGACACGCGGCGGATTCTCGTGGAGAACCCGCGCGACCTGCTGTCGGCGCGCTGAGCGCCCCCGCGAGCGACCGTCAAGTCTCTTTTCTCAAAGGTGAGTGTTGTGTCGAGAGTGAACACAGTCCTGGGGCAGATCCCGGCCGAGGAGCTGGGTCTCGTGGCCATCCACGAGCACATCGGCTACGGCATGCCCGGCTCCGAGCTGGACACGAAGTGGTGGAAGACCCCCGAGCAGCGGTACGAGGAGACCGTGCCGAAGCTGCGCAGGTTCCACGAACTGGGCGGCGGCACCTTCGTCGACGCGACCGGGATCTGCAACGGCCGTGACGTCGACTACTACAAGTCGCTGTCCGCGAAGACCGGCGTCCACATCGTCGCCTGCACCGGCTTCGTCGGCGGCGACACCGCCCTGCCGCACTTCGCCCGGGCCGACGTGGACTACCTGACCCGCCAGTTCGTCCACGAGATCACCGTCGGTATCGGCGACACCGGCAGCCTCGCCGGTGTCATCAAGGTCGGGGTGAGCCGCGGTGGCCGTATGACGGACCTGGACAAGCGCATCTACCGGGCCGCCGCCCGCGCCTCGCTCACCACGGGCGTGCCGGTCCTGACCCACCTCGCGATCGACGCCGAGAACGCGATCGCGATCTTCGAAGAAGAGGGTCTTCCCCTGGACCGCGTCCTGTTCGGGCACGTCGACGACGGCGTGAACGCCGACAAGACGCGCGACGTCTGGATCGCGGAGCAGGGCGGGCGCATCGGCTTCGACACCTTCGGCTACGAGACCGAGCTGCCGGACCCGCCGTTCTGGGCCCGCCCCCGCCAGGAGCGCCTCGACCACTTCCTCCGGTTCATCGGCGACGGCCGGCTGCACCAGGTCCTCGCCTCCGCCGACGCCAACTGCAGCCCCCTGGGCTGGCCGGGCGTGAAGGGCCACACCGTGAACTACATCTTCGAGGACCTCATCCCGGACCTCCGCGCCGCCGGTCTCGACGAGGCCGCCATCAAGACGATCTTCGTCGACAACCCGGCCGACTTCCTGACCCTCCAGAAGTCCTCCTGACTCCCCAGAAACTTCCCGACCCTTCACGGTCTTCCTGACCTTCCAGAATCAGAGAGAACCACCATGCAGACCTCAGAACTGAAAAACCTGAAGATCGCCATCGTCGGTGCGGGATACGGCGGTGCGGCGGCGGCCAAAGCGCTGAGCCTGCTGGGCGCCGAGGTCGACGTCTACGAGCAGGCGGGCCAGACCCGGGAGGTCGGCGCCGGGATCGGTCTACGGCCCGCCACCATGAACCGGTTCCGGCAGTGGGGCATCTTCGACGCGATCGCGAAGGTGACCTCGCCGAGCGAGTACTTCGAGATCCTCACCGCCACCGGTGACCCGATCATGAAGGAGGCGTGGCCGGCCGACGGCGAGCAGAGCCACACCCACCTGATCCACCGCGGCGACTTCATCGAGGCCCTGCTGGGCGTGCTGCCCCAGGGCATGGTGCACCTCGGCCACAAGCTGGAGAGCATCCAGGACAACGGCGACCGCTCCGTCCTCACCTTCGCCAACGGCAGGACCGTCGAGGCCGACCTGGTGGTCGGCGCCGACGGCATCAAGTCGGTGGTGCGCAAGGAACTGTTCAGCGACAAGGGTCCGGTCTTCTCGGGCGAGCACGCCTACCGTGCGGTCATCTCCGTCGACGACGCCCACGGGATGGTCACCGACGACAACCTGCGGATGTACATCGGCAAGGGCACGAAGGTCTACCTGCTGCCGCTGCGCCACCGCGGCCAGGTCTCGTTCGACATCACCGCCCTGTGCCCGGACGGTGCCTGGAACCCCGAGGTCACCAAGGACGACATCCTGGCGACGGTGGAGGGCTTCGACGAGCGTCTGGTCGCCATCACCCGCGACCTGGACATGTCCACGGTCAACATCCGCGCGGTCTACGACATCGACCCGGTCGACACCTGGCACTCCGACTCGGTGGTCCTGCTCGGCGACGCGGCCCACTCGATGCTGCACCACCAGGGCCAAGGCGCGAACTCCGCCATCGAGGACGCCGGCGCGCTGGCCGACGCGCTGCGGGACGCGGACTCCCTGAAGGAGGCGCTCGCCCGGTACCAGGCCACCCGCAAGCCGGAGACCGACAAGCTGCAGGCCATCTCGCGCCAGGGCTGGTCCGAAGAAGAGATCGAAGACGTCTTCCCGGGCCAGAAGCCCGCCGACGCCGCGCCGAAGGAGTAACGGAAATGCCCCTGCACCCCGAGATCGCCAAGTTCCTCGCCACTTTGCCGGCCCCGCCCGGGGGCCCGCTCGACCCGGTCGCCATGCGCGCCGGGGACGAGGCCCACGTCGCTCCCCTCGAGGAGCGCCTGCCGCTCCACGCGGTCGAGGACGTGACCGCACGGACGGCGTCGGGCGAGGTGCCGGTACGGATCTACACGCCGGCCGAGGCCGACAGCTACGGCGTGCTGGTCTACTTCCACGGCGGTGCCTTCTTCCTCGGCAGCCTGGAGACGCACGACCACGTCGCGCGCTCGCTGGCGAAGGAGACCGGGCTCAAGGTCGTCTCCGTCGGCTTCCGCCTGGCGCCCGAGGCCGCCTTCCCCGCCGGTCTCGACGACTGCTACGCGGTCGTGCGCTGGGCCGCCGAGGAGGGCGAGAGCCTGGGCTGGGACGGCACGACCCTCGCCGTCGCCGGCGACAGTTCCGGCGGCACCTTCGTCGCCGCGGTCGCGGCCAAGGCGCACGACGACGGTTTCGACCGGATCACGCACCAGATCCTCTACTACCCCTCGCTCGACCTGGACTTCGACGTCGACCGCTATGCCTCACTGCGGGAGAACGCCGTGGGCTACGGCCTGGAGACGGCGGGGCTGAAGCCCTTCAACGCCTTCTACATCGACAGCGGCGCCGACCCCGCGGACCCGCTCGTCTCGCCGATCAAGCGGGCGGACCTCACCGGGCTGCCGCCGGCCCTCGTCGTCACCGGGGAGTACGACCCGATGCGCGACGAGGGCGAGCTCTACGGCCGGCGGCTGCAGGAGGCCGGCGTGCAGGCGACGGTGAGCCGCTACGAGGGCGCGGGCCACGGATTCGTCCAGCACTTCTCCTGGATCCCGGAGTACCACAGGGTCTTCGAGGAGACGCGCGACTTCCTCGGCCGGCGCTGACCCGGCCGACCGCGTACGAGTTCGGAAAGAGGACCATGACGCACGCAGCCACCGTCCATCCCCTGGTCTCGCCGTGGGGCCGGTTCGGTCTCTACAGCTTCTTCATCGACGCACCCGAGCCGGCGATCGTCGACACCGGGATCGGCTCCTCGCCCGCCGAAGGGATGGCTCCCGCCCTCGAGGCGATCGGGCGCCGTATCGAGGATGTGCGCTGGATCCTGCTGACCCACGGTCACATCGACCACGTCGGCGGGGCGTACGCCCTGTGGGAGCTCACCGGCCGGCGGGCACAGGTGGTGATCCACGAGGCCGACGCGCCGATGCTCCGCTCGCGGCGGGCCCACGTGGAGGAGTACCTCGCGGGGCGGGGCCGGTACCTGGGCGACCCGGAGGGGGAGGCGAAGGTGACGGCCGCGGCGAAGGCCGTCATCTCCGGCGAGATGGAGCCCACCCTGCTCGTCAAGGGCGGCGAGACCCTCTCCCTCGGCGGCGACGTCACCGTCTCGGTGCACTCGATACCGGGCCACACGCCCGGATCGGTCGCCTACGTCGTCGACGGGCAGCGCTCGGTGTTCGTCGGCGACTCCGTGCAGGTCCACGGGGCCGCCAACGGTTTCCCCGGCTACACGGACCCGGTCGCCTACCGCACCAGCCTGGAGTACCTGCGCGACGAGATCCGTCCGCAGCACCTGTACCTCGGACACCCGTACCGCCGTGCCGACGGCACGCCGTACGGCGTCGAGCTGGACGCCCTCCAGGCCCGGGAGGCCATCGACCAGAGCCTCTCCGTCGAGGGCCGGGTCGCCTCGGCCGCCTGCGGTTGCCTGGAGGCCGGCCTGAAGGAGACGGATTCGCCGTACTCCCCCTTCGCCGGCGTGGCCGAGGGCCTCGGCTACACCGGCGACCCCACGCTCGAGCCGTCGCCGTTCTTCACGTCGATGCACGGCTACCGCACGCAGCACCCCCAGAACTCGTACCGCACTGTCCTGGGGGACGCCCCCCAGACCCCCGGAGGAGCTTCACACTCATGACCGACTTCCAGACGATCCGGGCGGGCCGGCAGGAGATCGCCGTCCGCAAGGATCTCCGAGTGCCGATGCGCGACGGTGTCATGCTGGCGGCCGACACCTACAGCGGCGTCGACGACAAGCCGAGGCCGGCGCTCGTGGCGCTCAGCCCGTACGGCAAGGAGCTGCAGGCCCTCGCGCTCACCACGCCGCCGCAGCGGCGCCCCAGCCCGATGTGGGACGGCTGCATCGAGGCCGGTGACATCGCGCGCGTCGTCCAGGAGGACTACGTCCACGTCATCGGCGACCTGCGCGGCTCCGGCGCCTCCGAGGGCGAGCACATCGGCAACTACAACGCCGGTGGCGTCTCCCTCGGCCAGGACGCGTACGACTTCATCGAGTGGGTCGCCCAGCAGCCGTGGTGCGACGGCAACGTCGGCATGATCGGCATCTCCTACTTCGGCTCGATGCAGGTGCTGGCGGCGGCCGAGCGGCCGCCGAGCCTCAAGGCGATCTTCGTCAGCGGCGGCCACTACGACTTCTACGAGACCACCTACCACGGCGGCGTCATGTGGTTCATGCCGCGCGCCGCTCGTGAGGGCCGCGGTGGCGACTCCGGCTGGGCCTTCACCGACGGCGTCAAGTCCCGCATGCTCGAGACCTTCTCCCCCGAGGAGATCAAGGAGAAGGTCGCCGAGCGGCTGCGGGACCCGGACGTGGCCGCCTGGCCCAACCTGGTCCATGTGCTGAACTACCCGAAGAACCACGAGGCCTGGTTCGACATCGTGATGAACGAGGTCGACGGCGAGTGGTACGAGGAGCGCAACCCGATCACGCTCGCACCCAACATCGACATCCCCGTCTGGCTCCAGATCGACCAGGGCCGCGGCTGGACGATGGACGGCACCATCGAGCTGTACAAGTCGCTGAAGGGCCCGAAGAAGCTCGACATCGGCCCCTACCCGCCGATGCAGTCGCGCCCCTTCATCGAAGAGCACGACAAGATGTTCCGCTGGTACGAGTACTGGCTCAAGGGCATCGACAACGGGATCATGGACGAGCCCGCCGTCACCGTCCACGTCGAGGGCTCGCGCGAGACCGTCACCGGCGCGCAGTGGCCGCCGAAGGACGTGGAGCACAAGTCGCTCTACCTGCGCCCGCGCCGCAAGCTGTCCTTCGAACCCGAGCTCATGGGCACCGAGTACGCCGCCCCCGACGGCTTCTACCAGGCGCCGCTGACGGTGACCGACAAGGTGGAGATCCTCAACTGGAGCACCGCTCCGTTCACCGAGCCCACCGAGATGATCGGCCAGGGCGCGGCGCACCTCTTCGTGGAGATCGACCAGCCCGACACGAACCTCATCCTGCGCATGTGGGACGAGGCCCCGAACGGCAAGCGCCAGCTCATCACGACCGCCTACCTCAAGGCCTCGCACCGCGAGCTCGACGAGGAGCGCACCACGGAGGGCGACCCCCACCACCCGCACACCCGGGCGGTGCCGGTCGAGCCGGGGAGGATCGAGGAGTACGTGCTGCGCGTCTACCCGTTCGGGGCGACGTTCCTGCCGGGCCACAAGCTGGTCGTGGAGCTCTCCAACGCCGAGCCGCTGGCCGACGAGCACAACGCGCTGCTGCCGCCGGACGCCTTCCACCTGCCGGTGGGCCGCCCCGTCACCCACAAGATCTACCGCGACGCCGAGCACCCCTCCCGGCTCGTGCTGCCGTTCACGACCGTCAAGGCGCCGGACGCGGCACGGTAGGGCCTCTGCCCGCCACCACGAAGACGAGCCGCGCAGCGGCTCCTGACGCGCCCTCATGACACCGGCCGACCGGCCGCCGTACCCTCGGCGGCCGGTCGGCCGGTGTCATGTGCGGCTCGCCGCACCGTCTCGGCGCCCTCGCTGCCCTGGGTTTCAAGAGTTTCACGGGCTTCATGGGCTTCATGGGCGGGGGAGGCCGGCGGGTCGGCACATATGTCGCCTGCATGGCGGGGCTGTTTCGTTCGCGTGGGCCCTCTTGTGCGATTCCTGTGGAACCCTCAATCTTTCGACTGACGCACGCGGTTGTTCCGACAGTAGCTATTGTCATGGGCACGTCATCCGTGTTCGGCTGTGCCACACCCACGGCACGTGCGTCGACAGCACCACCCCCCACAGCAACGCACCCCGACCCAGGAGGAACCCTCACATGGCGTTGATGCGTCACCCCCACCGAAGACTGGCCACTCTCGGCGTCGCGACCAGCGCGGCGCTCATGGCGGGCCTGGTCTCCGCGCTCCCCGCCGGCGCGGCCCCGGTTGCCGCCGAAGGCCACATCCAGTACGAGGGCGCCGCGAACGCCGTCAGCGACAGCTTCATCGTGACCCTGAAGGCGGACCGGGCGAAGTCCGGCTCCGCCGAGGGCCGCGCCGTGGCCAAGAAGTACGGCGCCGAGATCGAGCGGACCTACACCAAGGCGCTCAACGGGTACGAGATCGAGGCCTCCGAGGCCGAGGCGAAACGTCTCGCCGCCGACCCGGCCGTCGCCTCCGTGGTCCAGAACCGGACCTTCCACACCACCGCCACCCAGAACAACCCGCCCTCCTGGGGCCTGGACCGCATCGACCAGGCGAACCTGCCGCTGAACAGCTCGTACACCTACCCGGACTCGGCCGGCCAGGGCGTGACGGCGTACATCATCGACACCGGCGTCCACATCTCGCACAGCGACTTCGGCGGCCGCGCCTCCCACGGCTACGACGCCGTCGACAACGACAACGTCGCCCAGGACGGCAACGGCCACGGCACCCACGTCGCGGGCACCGTCGCGGGCACCGCCCACGGTGTGGCCAAGAAGGCCGACATCGTCGGCGTCCGCGTGCTGAACAACGCCGGTTCCGGTACCACCGCCGGGGTCGTCGCCGGCATCGACTGGGTCGCGCGCAACGCGGTCAAGCCGGCCGTCGCCAACATGTCCCTCGGCGGCGGCGCCGACAGCGTCCTCGACGCGGCCGTGCGCAACGCGGTCAATGCCGGCATCACCTTCGTCGTCGCGGCCGGCAACGAGTCCACCAACGCCTCCACCAAGTCCCCGGCCCGGGTGACCGAGGCGATCACCGTCGGCGCCACCACCTCCACCGACGCCCGCGCCAGCTACTCCAACTACGGCTCGGTCGTGGACATCTTCGCCCCGGGCTCCTCCATCACCTCCAGCTGGCACACGGGCAACACGGCCACCAACACCATCTCCGGTACGTCCATGGCGAGCCCGCACGTCGCCGGCGCGGCCGCCCTGCACCTGGCCGCCAACCCCTCGGCCACCCCCGCCCAGGTCTCCTCCGCACTGACCTCCGCCGCCACCAGCGGCGTCGTCGGCAACCCGGGCACCGGTTCGCCCAACCTCCTGCTGCGGGTCGGGGAGGGTGGCACCACCCCGCCGCCCACCGGTGACCGCTTCGAGAGCACCCAGAGCGTCGCCATCGCCGACAACTCCACCGTCGAGACCCCGATAGCCGTCTCCGGAGTCTCCGGCAACGCGCCCTCCGACCTGGCCGTCGAGGTGGACATCACCCACACCTACATCGGCGACCTCCGGGTCCAGCTGGTCGCCCCCGACGGCTCGGTGTACACACTGAAGGCGTACGGCACCGGCGGCAGCGCGGACAACATCGACACCACGTACACGGTCAACGCCTCCTCGGAGGCCGCGAACGGCACGTGGAAGCTGCGGGTCAGCGACAACTACACACGCGACACGGGCCGGCTGAACGGCTGGGCCCTGCAGTTCTGATGTGACGGGGCCGGCCCGCGGGCAGGTGCCCGGCCCTTCGTCCCCTTCGCGCTCTTCCTCTTCCTCGTCCCCGTGGTCGGGCTCCGGGCCGGTGATCCGGTCGTCCGCCGCGGGGGCGAGGCGTGTGCGCGGGAGGTGTGCCGGACTCGGCCCGGCTCGAACAGGGGTACCCCTCATTGCCCTGTCCGGCCGCGCTTACGATGCGCGGAGCCGCATGTCGGCCCGCACCAGCGCATGCACCTCTCCGCGACAGCACGGCAGAACCAGGAGCACGGTACTCGTGTCCATACCCCCGCCCGCCGGGCCCCAGCAGCCCGAGGGCTCCCAGGGGTCGCACCCCCAGGGCCAGTACCCCGTTCCCCAGCCCCAAGGGGCTTATCCACCACCGCAGTTCCCCCAAGGCCCGTACGGGCCGTACGGGCCGTACGGGCCGTACGGCGCCAATGGCCCCCATACCCCCTACAGCCCGTACGGGTTCCGGCCCCCGCCTCCCACCAACGGTCTCGCCATCGCCTCGCTCGTCTTCGGCATCCTGTGGATCGTGCCGGTCCTCGGGCTCGTGCTGGGGCTCGTCGCGCTGCGGCAGATCCGCCGGCGGGGGGAGCAGGGCCGGGGCATGGCGATCGGCGGGGCCGTGATGTCCGCCGCCGGGATGGTGGCATGGGTGGGGCTGGTCCTCTCCGGCGCCACGGCCGACTCCTGGGACGACCTCCAGGGGATGCGCGGCAACGAGATCCAGACTCTCGAGAAGGGCGAGTGCTTCGACTCGCCCGGCGGCCTGGTGGGCTGGGCCTCCGAGGCCGACCGGGTGCCGTGCGAAGGGAAGCACGACGGGGAGGTCTTCGGCGTCGTCCTCCTGTCCGACGGTTCCTACCCGGGCGACGAAAGCCTCGCCGACACCGCCGACGACCGGTGCTACGCCCTCCAGGACGCCTACGCCATGGACGGCTGGGCCCTGCCGGCCGACGTGGACGTGTACCACCTCACCCCGTCCCGGGAGAGCTGGCGCTACGGCGACCGCGTGATCACCTGTGTGTTCGGCAACCAGGACGAGAACGCCACCCTCACCGGTTCGCTGCGCCAGGACGAGACCACGCTCGACGTACACCAGGTGGCCTATCTGAAGAGCACGCACGTCATCAACGCGGCGCTGGACGAGGTCCCCGAGTCGGAGTCCGTCGAGGACGACCTGCCCGGCCACAAGGAGTGGGCCCGGGAGCTCGCCGGGGCGCTCGCCGAGCAGAGCGGGATGCTGCGGGAGCACGAGTGGCCCGCCGGCGCCGAGGGGCCGGTGACGGATCTCGCCGGTAACCTCGAGAAGGCCGAGGCCGCATGGGCGAAAGCCGCCGGGGCCGACGACGTGGACACCTTCTACGAGCACTCCGACAACGGGTGGGAGTTCAGCGACCCCCGGCAGACGGTCACCGCGCGCGAGGCGCTGGGCCTGGCCACCACCCCGCCCACGTACGACGAGGACGGGGCCGGGGACGACGGTGCCGATGAGGACCGTATCGAGGTGTGAGGCTCGCTGTAGCGGGGAGAAAGAGCCTGCGTGAAGACCCCCGCCGGAGCCTGTCATCACTTCGAGTGATTCTTTGGCCTTTACTTGCCTGGTACAACCTGCGGTTGCCACGCTGTCGCTGTCTGTACAACCTGATGGGAGCGGCCAGTGACATTCGGTGAGCAGCCGGCGTATCTGCGCGTCGCGGGTGATCTCCGTAAGAAGATTGTCGACGGTCGGCTGCCCCCGCATACCCGCCTTCCGTCCCAGGCGAGGATCCGCGAGGAGTACGGCGTCTCCGACACGGTCGCGCTGGAGGCGCGCAAGGTGCTCATGGCGGAGGGTCTCGTGGAGGGCCGCTCCGGTTCGGGGACGTACGTCCGTGAGCAGCCCGTGCCCCGGCGCGTGGCCCGTTCCGGGTTCCGTCCGGAGCGTGGCGCCACCCCCTTCCGGCAGGAGCAGGCGGACGGGGACGTGCACGGCACCTGGGAGTCGAGCAGCGAGCAGACCGACGCCCGCGGGGCCGTCGCCGAGCGGCTCGAGGTCGAGCCGGGGGACAGAGTGATGCGCACTCGATACCTCTTCCGGGAGGCCGGCGAGCCGATGATGCTCTCCACGTCCTGGGAGCCGCTCGCCCTGACCGGCCGGACGCCCGTGATGCTGCCCGAGGAGGGCCCCCTCGGGGGCATGGGCGTGGTCGAGCGCATGCGCGCCATCGACATGATCGTGGACAACGTGACCGAGGAGGTCGGCGCCCGCCCCGGCCTCGCCGAGGAACTGGTGCTGCTCGGCGGTGTCCCCGGCCATGTCGTCCTGGTCATCCAGCGCACGTACTACGCCTCGGGCCGCCCGGTCGAGACGGCCGACGTGGTGATCCCCGCCGACCGGTACCGGGTCGCGTACCACCTCCCGGTGAAGTAGCCGAACCGGCGGCCGGAACCGGAGGCCGTCACGGACCGCGACTCCGAGCCGTCGCCGACCCTGAAGCGCTCCCTCTGCGCCCCGCCCGGGCGTTCGCTCGCCCGGACGGGCAGCGGCATGCCCGTTCGGGCGCCGTACGAATCTGGCCGTTCTCGCAGGTGGCCCCCGGGAGGCGGGCGTGGGGGCGGTATGTCCCTGACCGTATGCATCGAACTTGTGTACGGCGCATTCGCCGCGATGCGCCCCCTGCGTCATGGCCGGTTGCGTACCTTATTGTGCAAAGCCGTATTCGCTGCGTGAAGGTAAGGCGTACGCTCGGGCATATGCGGATTGGGGATTCCTTACCGGGTGGGGCGTGGCACGGGTCGCGGACGGGAAGCGGAGGGATGCGATGAACGACAGTGCGTCCATGCTTCCCTGGCTCGTGGTGCGACAGGACGACAACGGCAACCGCTACCGCGTGGGCCGGTACGCGACCCGCGCCGAGGCGCAGAAGATCGCGGACAGTCTCGACGGCCGCGGGCACAAGCGGCTGTACTGGGTCGAGCGCATCGGGCGGAACGCGACACCCGCCGACTGATTTCCCACGGACCCGGCCGGGCATGGGCAGTGGCCGGCGTTCCGCGGGCGAGTCGGTCGCCGGGCGGGGAGTCGTCGGGTTTCGTGAGGGGGAGCCCGGACGGCTCCGGTCGCGGTCCGCGACCGTCGGACGTGCCGTGCGCAGGTACAGGTACAGGTACAGGTACAGGTCGAAGCGTGACGCCGCCCCGCTAAGGTCCTGCCCGACCGGGTTTCCCAGGGTGAAGGCGGAGTGATGTCGGTCCTGATCGACACGGTGGCGTGGGTGCATGTGGAGGGCGGCAGGATTCTCTGCGCGCGGCCACGGGGAAAGGACGTCTTCTACATCCCCGGCGGCAAGCGCGAGGGTGCGGAGAGCGACCTGGAGACCCTGCTGCGCGAGATCGAGGAAGAGCTGACGGTTGTGCTCGACCCGCGGACCGCTGCCCATGTGGGGACGTACGAGGCCGGCGGGCCCGGCCTCCCGGCCGGTGCCGTCGTGCGGATGGCCTGTTACACCGCCGAGTACCGGGGGGAACTGGTGCCGAGCAGCGAGATCGAGGAGGTGGCCTGGTTCTCGTACGCCGACCGGGACCGGGTGCCTCCCGTCGACCAGTCGCTCTTCGACGATCTGGCCGCTGCCGGCGACCTCGCGTAGCCCACCCCGTCCCATCCCGCCCCGCTTCACGTCACGCGGCCGCCCGCTCCTGTTCCCGTTCGAGGGCGGACCGCCTGCGCGGATCCTCGCGGGCACCCGGGTGCCCGCACGTACCTACGGTGCCGTAAGTTACGGTACCGGGCTGGCTCCCCGCGGCACTGCGGCACTGCGGGCTTGCGGCCCTGCGGCGAACGTGAGTGGGGGTTCATGAACGCACCCCGGACAACTTCCGAACTGCCCTGGCTGATCCAGGGGGGAATGGGCTTGGGGGTGTCCGGGTGGCGGCTCGCCCGGGCCGTCGCGCGGACCGGGCAGCTGGGCGTGGTCTCCGGTACGGCCCTCGACACCCTGCTGATCCGGGGGCTGCAGTCCGGTGACCCAGGAGGGCACCTCAGGAGGGCGCTGGCGGCCTTTCCCGTACCGGAACTCGCCGGGTCGGTCCGGGACCGGTACTTCGTGGAGGGCGGGATCCGGGAAGGAGAGCGGTTCGCGGCCACGCCCCTGATGACGGCCGCCGAGACGTGCCCGTCCCGGTCGCTGACCGTTGTCGCCAACTTCTGCGAGGTGTGGCTGGCCAAGGAAGGGCACGGCGGCCCGGTCGGCGTCGATTACCTGGAGAAGGTCCAGCCGGCCACCCTCCCGGCGATGTTCGGGGCGATCCTGGCCGGCGTGGACTACGTCCTGGTCGGCGCGGGCATTCCCGCGCAGGTCCCCCGGATCGCGCGCGGGCTCGCCCGGCGGGAGCCGGTTCTCGCACGGGTGGACGTGGACGGCGACGACCAGCCGCACGAGCTTCGCTTCGACCCTGCTCCGGTGCTGCGCGGGGCCGGCCCCGGTCCGTTGCGCCGGCCCCGGGTCCTGGCCATCGTCTCGCTGCCCGCCCTGGCCGCGTATCTGAACCGCGACGAGGAGACCAGGCCGGACGGATTCGTCGTCGAGGGGTACAGTGCGGGCGGCCACGGCGCCCCGCCCCGCGGCCCCCTGCGCCTGGACGAGCAGGGTGACCCCGTCTACGGACCCCGGGACACACCCGACTTCACGAGGATGGCCGCTCTCGGTCTGCCGTTCTGGATCGCGGGCGGCCGGTGCGGACCGGAGCAGGTCCGCCGGGCCAGGGCGGCGGGCGCGGCGGGCGTTCAGGTCGGCAGCGTCTTCGCGCTCTGCGAGGAGTCGGGCCTGGGGGAAGGGCTGCGGCGGGAGTTGATCGTGCGTGAGCTCGCGGGTGAGCTGACGGTGCGTAATGATCCGGCGGCCTCCCCGACCTCCTTCCCGTTCAAGGTCGCCGACCTGCCGGGCACCCTCGCCGACGCGGGAACGAGTGCCGTCCGTACCCGCGTCTGCGACCTGGGCTGTCTGCGGACCCTGTATCGCACCGACCGCGGCACCATCGGCTACCGCTGCCCGGCGGAGCCCGCCGCCGCCCATGTCCGCAAGGGCGGAACCCTCGAGGAGACGGAGGGCCGGCAGTGTCTGTGCAACGGGCTGCTCGCCGCCGTCGGGCCGGGCCAGCGCCGTCCGAGGGGCGTGGTGGAACCACCCGTCGTCACCATCGGCCAGGACCTGGGCTTCCTGCGGCACATCGCCCCGGACGGTGGTGAGTACAGCGCCGAGGCGGGGGTGCGCTGGCTGTCCGCCGGGCTGGTGGAAGAAGCCCTCGCGCCCGTGTGAGCGCCGGAGCGCGGAGCGGCCGGGGCGGGCGGTGGCGTTCGGCGGTGACGCGGGGCGGGGCGGCGGGGCGGGGAGCCGTCCCGCCGCCGGGGGTGCCATGATGCGCCGCACGGACGGTATTCGGCCCCGAATGTCGGGTATAGGACTATTAGTCCCCATGGAGAAGGGTGTGGGTGGACTTGCCGACAGGGAAGTGACGGAAGTGATCCACGTGATCGACACCGGAGGCGACCACGTCACGTGGACCTTCCCCGCCGACCCGGGCGCCGTGGGTGCCGCGCGCTCCAGGGTCCGGGCCCAGTTGCACGGCTGGGGCCTCGACGGCGTCGGTGATCTCGTGACCCTGCTGGTCAGCGAACTGGTCACCAATGCCCTGCGGTACGCCACCGGCCCCATAGACGTCTGCCTGTGGCGCCCCTTCGGCCTCGACCCGGTTCTGCGGGTGGAGGTCTCCGACCCGCTGCCGGAACTTCCGCACGAGCGGGTCGCCCGGCCCGGGGACGAGGGTGGACGCGGACTGCAGCTCGTCGCCCGCACCACCCGCCGCTGGGGCACCCGGCCCGGCGAGGTCGGCAAGACCGTGTGGTTCGAACTCGCGGTGCCGAAGTGAGCGTTCGCCCCCGGCTGAAATGAGGCGCTGTGCCGCTCCTCGCCGGTGTACGTACGGGCCGTCCCTGTCGAACGGCCGGTTCAGGCCCCTGATGGTTGTCGATGAAGGGGGTTCGATGACGTGTCCGCTGGTTAGAAGACTGGGAGTGTTCTCACAGTCCGGACCGAAAAGCATCGGGACCGTGCTGTGATCGTGAACACCGTGTTGTGCGGCGCCGTAGTGCTGGATACTGCGGGCAGCCGCCCCCGGTGACCGGTGCCGGACGCGGTGAGCTGGAGGGGACGGTTCGCGTGAGCGAGATACCAGCGAAGGCCACGGAGTCCAAGGACCCGTCGGGCGGCGCGAGAGCCGAGGCTGCGGACGGCCTCTCTTCCGGCGATGCCTCGTCCGCCCGCTTGCCGGCCACCGGCAGCTCGGCCGCCGGCACCTCGTCCTCCGTCACTTCTTTCGGCGGCCGTCCGCCCGCAGGTGACGTCCCGTCGGCGGGCGGGACGTGGCAGGTCAGTCCTCCCGGATCCATGTACGACTACATAAGGGTCGCGTCCTTCTCCATCGGCCCCGACGGACTGGTCGACCAGTGGAGCCTGCGCGCCGAGCAGATCTTCGGCGTCCCGGCGGAGCGGGCCGTCGGGACGGACCCCATCGCGGCCTTCATCGACCCGGACCGGCGTGAGCGGGGCCAGCGCAAGATGGCCGAGATCCTCGACGGCCGGGAGTGGACCGGGGTCGTCCCCTTCCGGCTCCCCGGGACGGGGGAGGGCGGCGAGCCCGGCGGGGAGGCCCTCGCCGAGGTCTACGTCATGCCGACGCGTACCGTGGAGGGCGAGAGGGCGGCCGTCTGCATCGTCGTCGACGTGCGCACCCTGCGCAGTATCGAGACGGATCTTGCCGCTTCGCAGGCCATTTTCGGTCAGTCTCCTTTCGGATTCCTACTGATCGACCCCGACCTGCGGATTCGCCGCGCCAACCAGCGGTTCGCCTCCATCTTCGGCGGTACGCCCGACGACCACCGGGGCAAGGACGTCCACGACTATCTGCCGCGCGGTGAGGCCGAGCGGGTCGACGCGACCATGCGCAGGGTGCTGGACACCGGCGAATCCATCACGGACATGCACGTCACGGGCTTCGTGCCGGGCGCCGAGGGGCACCGTCACTGGTCCATCAACCTGTACCGGGTGCACAGCGGCAGCGGCCGTCCCATCGGCATCGCATGGCTGGCGACGGACATCACGGCCCGCCGCGCCGCCGCCCGCGAGGCCGCCTCCGCGCGACGCAATCTCGCCCTGCTCAACGAGGCCGGCGCCCGGATCGGTACCTCCCTCGACCTGGAGACCACGGCCCGCGAACTCCTCGACGTCGCCGTCCCCGGCTTCTGCGACCTGGCCACCGTCGACCTCTACCAGGGACTGCTGGCCGGCGACGAGACCCCGCCGGGCCTCGCCGACGGCAGCGCGGAGGTGCGCCGTGTCGCCTTCGCCAGCGCCGTCTCCGACGCGCCGTTCAGCGTCACCGGGGAGCCCGTCAAGCTCGGCGCCGTCCACCACTACGCGTTCAACTCGCCGTGCGCGGACGCCCTGCGCACCGCCCGCCCGCGGACCGTGCCGGGCGAGGAGGGCGGGCTGGTGCGGTCCACGCTCGCCGTGCCGATGGTCGCCCACGACACGGTGGTCGGCCTCGCCCAGTTCGCCCGTACCAAGGGCAGCGAGCCGTTCGGGGACCGCGACCGAGAACTCGCCGTGGAGCTGGCCGCGCGCGCCGCCGTCTGTATCGACAACGCCCGCCTCTACCGGCGCGAACACGAACGCGCCCTGATACTGCAGCGGTCCCTGCTCCCGCCCGGCGACCCGGAGGCGTCCGGCCTCGACATCGCCTGCCGGTACCTGCCCGGCAGCGCGGCGACCGGCCGGGCCGGCGAGGTCGGCGGCGACTGGTTCGACGTCATCGAACTGCCCGGCCACCGCACCGCGTTGGTCGTCGGGGATGTGATGGGGCGAGGTCTGCGTGCCGCGGTGGCGATGGGTGAACTGCGCACCGCCGTCCGTACCCTGGCCCAGCTCGACCTCGAACCCGCCGAGGTCCTCTCCCAGTTGGACGAGATCGCCCGGGGCCTCGGTGCCCCCGGCGGGGTCCAGCAGGCGACCCGGGCCGCCCGCCGCCCCCGGGAGGCCGACCTCTCCGAGATCTACCTGGCGACGTGTATCTACGCCGTGTACGACTCGGTGACCAGGCGGTGCACCTTCGCCAACGCGGGCCACCTGCCGCCCGTCCTGGTCGAACCCGGCGAGTCCGCACTGATGCTGGACGTGCCGCCGGGCCTGCCGCTCGGCGTCGGCGGGGAACCCTTCGAGGAGGTCGAGGTCGAACTGCCGGAGGGCGCCCTGCTCGCGCTCTACACGGACGGACTGGTCGAGAGCCGCGACCACCCCCTCGACGAGGGCCTCCGGGCCTTCGTGGGCGCCCTCACCGACCCCGCCCGGCCGTCGGGCGACGCCCCCTACGACGGCTCGGTGCCACCGCGTGCCGACACCCGGAATCTGGAGGACGTCTGCGACCACGTCCTCAACACCCTCGACACCCACCACGGCGAGGACGACATCGCGCTGCTCATGGCCAGGGTCCAGGGGCTGCCCGCCGACTCCGTCGGCGACTGGGCACTGCCGCGGGAACCCCGCAGCGTGGGCCGCGCCCGTGAGTACGCCCGCACCCAACTGCTCGCCTGGGACCTGGAACCCCTCGTCGACACCACGGAACTCCTGGTCAGCGAGCTGGTCACCAACGCCCTGCGGTACGGCGAGGGCGAGATCAGGCTCCGTCTCCTCCTCGACCGCACCCTGGTCTGCGAAGTCTGGGACGCCGGCCTGGTCCAGCCGCGCCGCCGCCGCGCCCGGGACACCGACGAGGGCGGCCGCGGCCTCCAGCTCGTCGGCCTGCTCAGCGCGGCCTGGGGCTCCCGCCGCACCCCCCGCGGCAAGACCGTCTGGTTCGAACTCCCCCTCCCCGGCGCCGACACCACCCTCACCGACCCCGCAGAGGCCCTCCTGAGCCTCTTCTGACCTCACCCGTCCGTCCGCCCGACCCCGCTCCGGAGCCGGGCGGCCCGTCCTCCTACCCTCGCCGTATGCAGACGACTCCGATGCACCTGACGGCCGGCACCCTCACCCTGCGGCCCTGGAGCCCGGAGGACTCGGCGAGCCTGGCCGAGCTGTACCGGGACGAGGCGCTGCGCCGCTGGACGAGTGAGGACGTGCACGACGAGGCGAGCGCGGCGCGCTGGGTGACGGCGCAGCAGCAGGGCCGGGAGGCGGGGGACCGGTTCTCGTTCGCCGTGGAGGAGACGCCGGAGGAGACACGGGAAGGGGCGCCGGTGCAGACGCGGGCACCCGGCACCGCGGCGCGGCTCGTCGGCAACGTGGTCCTCAAGTGCGCGGCCAGGGGCTCGGGTTCCGCCGAGGTGGGCTACTGGACCGCCGCCCACGCGCGGGGCCGGGGAGTGGCCCCGCGCGCTCTGACGGCGCTGGCCGACTGGGCGTTCACGGCCTTCGCCCACGAGGGCCTGATCCGCCTGGAGTTGCTGCACCAGGTCGACAACACGGCCTCCTGCCGGGTCGCCGAGAAGGCCGGGTTCCCGCTGACCGGCACCCTCCCCGCCGCACCTCCCGCCTTCCCCCTGGACGGGCACGTGCACGTACGTCAGGCGCCCACCGCCGCCCGACCGTAACCGCGGTGCCCCCGTCCTCGTCCTCCTCCCCAAGATCAGCCGTGGGTCCGGACGGGGCCGGTGGCGGAGGGGACGCGTGATCCCGAGCCTGGACGAGGACGCCGAAGGGCACCTGCGGGTGCTGGTCGCGGTGCTGGTCGCGGTGCTGGACGCGACGTGGAGGCAGAGGGCCGAGCGTCCGGAGGAGGCAGGCCCGGACACGAAGGTCAGGCGGGGATGGTGCCGCTGGTCTCTGCCTTGTGCGAGGACGCTGCGGGGGCGGTGTTCTTCGGGCCGCGCAGGGCGACGTGGACGAAGAGCGCTGCCATGACGGCGGCGCCGGTCCACATGGCCTGCTGCCATCCGTCGACGAAGGACTGCTGGGCGGCATGGAGCAGGTTCTGTGCGTGCGGGCCGGCGCTGGGTGCCACCTCGACGGCGTTGGCGATGCCTTCGCGTGCGGTGTCCGCGGCGCCGTTCGGGATGCCGTCGAGTTCGTCGTCGATGGCGTTGCGGTAGCCGGCCGACAGGAGCGCGCCGAGCAGGGCGACACCGAGTGCGGTGCCGAACTCTCGGGTGACGTCGTTGAGGGCGGAGGCCACGCCCTGTTCCTCGCGGGGCAGGGAGCTGGTGATGGCCTCGGTGGAGGGCGTCATCGACAGGCCCATCCCGGTGCCCATGGCGAGCAGGCCGGGCAGGATGGACAGGTAGCCGCCGTCGACGGAGACGAACAGGGCCATGAGCGTCAGGCCGAGGGCGGCCAGCGCGATTCCGGTGGCCATGGTCGAGCGGGCGCCGATGCGTGCGGCGAGCCGGGGGGCCAGGCCGGAGGCCATCATCATCATGACGGCCATGGGCATCATCGCGACCGTGGACAGCAGGCCGGACCAGCCGAGGACGGCCTGGAAGAAGGGGAAGAGGACCACGGCGATGCCCGCCTGGACGCCGAAGACGACCAGCAGCGTGATGGAGCCGCCGGCCAGGCTGCGCTCACGGAAGAGGCGTACGTCCAGCAGGGAGGCATCGCGGCGGTGCAGCTCCCAGGCCACGAAGCTGAGGGCGGTGACGAGGCCGACGGCGAGGCTGATCAGCGTCACGGGCGCGGTCCAGCCGCGCTCGGGGCCTTCATGCAGGACGAAGATGAGGCCGACCACGGCGACGGTGGAGACCAGCGCGCCGACGGTGTCGAAGGAATGGCGCGGGTGCTCGCGGGAGTTGGGGACCGACTTCACCGTCATGGCCAGGGCCACGAGGACCAGGACCACCGGCAGGACGAACAGCCGGCGCCAGTCGGCGACGTCGACGAGGAGCGCGGAGAGAAACATGCCCAGGATGCCGCCGCCTCCGGCGACAGCGGTCCACACACCGATCGCCTTGCCCCGCTGCTCCTTGGGAAAGGTGGAGGTGATGACGGCCAGGGTGATCGGCATGATCATCGCTGCGCCGACACCGCCGGCCACGCGCGAGGCGAGCATCACCTCGGCCGTCGGCGCCAGACCCGCGGCGACGCTTGCGAGGCCGAAGACACCCAGCCCGGTGATCAGCATGGGCTTGCGGCCCAGGCGGTCGCCGACGGCGCCGAGCGGCAGCAGCAGCGCGGCCAGGGCAAGGGTGTAGATGTTGATGATCCACAAGACGGTGTTCTGCGAGGCGCCGAACTCCACGGCCATGTGGGTCTGGGCGACGTTCAGCCCGGACACCGACGCGATGACGGCCATCAACGCGATCGAGACGGCGATCAGGATCGTGCGCAGCTGACGCGCATCCGGCGCGCCCCCGCCTCCTGTGTGGTCGGCTGCTCCCGGCAGGGGCTGGTTCGTGCTCATGGGTTCCTCTCGGACGAAGGACAGGCAGGGCTCGGTGCCGGACCGGGTCCGGTCGCCGAAAAGGGAGGGGAGGTCGTGCGGCTTGCGGGCGCCGCGGAAGCGTCAGTCGGTGGTGGCCTGTGCCGCGGCGAGGTCAGACATGGCCCCACCCTTTCCGTCGTGCGTGGTCCCAGACGTTCCGGACCATCTGCACACGACGCTAACCCCGGTTTGCATCAGGGGCATACCGTGTTGCTTATGACGCAAGAAGATGAAGAGCTGGACAGCCTCGTACGCAAACGCATCCGCGCCCTGCGGGTGGCACAGGGCTGGTCCCTGGAAGAACTGGCCACCCGCGCCCACCTCAGCCAGTCCTCACTGAGCCGCATCGAGAACGGCCGGCGCCGCCTCGCGCTGGACCAGTTGGTCACCCTCGCCCGCGCTCTGGACACCACCCTGGATCAACTGGTGGAGACCGCCGCCGACGACGTCGTCACCAGCCCGATGATCGACGGCGCCCATGGCCGGATGCGCTGGCCCGTCAAGGGCGACCCCGGCGTGAGTGTGGTGCGCCAGCGCATGACCGAACCGCCGCCCGAGAACCCCGCGCGCATGCGCGCCCACCCAGGACGCGAATGGCTCGTCGTCCTGTCCGGCACCGCGATCCTCATGCTCGGCCACCGCCGCTTCCGCATCGAGACCAACCAGGCCGCCGAGTTCCCCACGATGATGCCGCACGCCATCGGCGCCGAGGGCGGCCCCTGCGAGATCCTGGGCATCTTCGACCGCGACGCCCGCCGCGGCCACCAGCGCGAGGGCAGCGACTACGGCGATGCGCAGGACGCCTCCGAGTGAAGGCGTGGGCCGCGCCGGGTGGTCATCGCGTGTGGCATCGTGCGTAAGGGGCCACAGGCAGAGGCGTTTTCTTGCGTAAACAGCAAGCAGTCCTGCTGCACGCGCATGACCGGCTTACGGTGCCGGTATGACCCAAGCGCACCAGCACACCTCCCACCACGAAGCCCGGCACGACCACCACCGAGACCACGACAACGGCGTCCAGGCCGAGATCCTCGACCTGGACGCCGAGGTGCTCGCCGAGCACATCGCCTCCATCACCGCCTGGCTACCGCTGAAGACCGGGCCCCGCCAGATCGTGGATCTGGGCTGCGGCACGGGAGCGGGCACCTTCGCCCTCCTCGACCGCTTCCCCGAGGCGCACGTCACCGCCGTCGACACCTCGGCCGGACACCTCCAGCGCCTGCGCGAGAAGGCATGTACCCGTGGAGTGGAGGAGCACGTGCGCACCGTACAGGTCGACCTCGACACCTCCGGCTGGCCCGGTCTCGGCTCACCCGACCTGGTGTGGGCCTCAGCCTCGATGCACCACATGGCCCGCCCCGACCGCGCCCTGCGCAGCGTCCACGACATGCTCGCGCCCGGCGGCCTGTTCGCCGTCGTCGAGCTGGCCGGCTTCCCCCGTTTCCTGCCCGTGGACGCCCCGGAAAACCGGCCCGGCCTCGAAGAACGCTGCCACACCGCGACCGAGGGTTTCCACGCCGAGCACGTGCCCCACCGCGGCGCCGACTGGGGGCCGATGCTGACCGCCGCCGGATTCACCGTCGAAGCCGAGCGCACCATCGCCGTGAACATCGAAGGCGACCGCAGTGCAGCGATCGGCCGCTACGCCCTCATTGGCCTGCAGCGCATCCGCAGCACCGCCGAAGGAGCGCTCAGCCCCGAGGATCTCACCGCGCTTGCTGAGCTCCTGGACACCGACAGCCCGCGCAGCATCCTGCTCCGCGACGATCTGGCCGTGCGCACCGAACGCATCGTCTGGGCCGCACGCCGCGCCTGATCCCCGGCCGCGCCCGGTTGCCCACCGGGCAGTCCCAGCACCCGGCAGAGTGCCGCCGCCAAGGGCAACCACGGCGGATGCCCCAAGGTCATCGACGACGACATGCTCACCTTCGCCGTCGCGCTGAAGAACAGGGGTGTCCCCGTCCCCAAGATCGCGAAGAAGCTGACGATCAAGACGGGCAAGAACGCGGGGCGCCACCCGTCGGTCGCCTCGCCGTACCGGGCCTTCGCCGAAGCCGAGGAGCACGACATCGAGTAGGCGAACCCCAGCCGGAGGGCATGATCACCGGCTTGGCGTCAACCGCTGTACCGATGGGCCCCAAGGCCGGGCACCCTCCCCGCCGTACCCCCCGCCTTCCCCCCTGGACGGGCACGTGCGCGTACGTCAGGCGCCCACCGTCGCCCGACCGCAACCGCGGTGTCCCCGTCCTCGTCCTCCTCCTCAAGATCAGCCGCGGGTCCGGACGGGGCCGGCGGCGGAGGGGACGCGCGATGTCACGCACGGAGCGTACGGAGCCCATGGGGCCTACGGAGCCCGAGTCAGCGGAGTCAGATGAGCCCATGGCGCCCGCGGAGCCCACCGGGCCCACGGTGCCCATCGAGCCGGGCGAGTCCGGATCCGGCGAGGAGGGGAACACCCGTCCCGAGCCGGGCGAGGGGAAGCCGCCCCGGCGTTGGAAGCGCCGGCTCACGTGGGCCGTGCTCGCGGTGGTGCTCGTGGTGCTGGTGCCGTTGCTGACCGCCGGGACGGTGCTGCGGGTCAACTTCACCGGTGACCCGGCCGACGGGACGTACACCCGCGGCCGCGACGCCATCTGGCTCGGGCACGCCTGGGTCGACGGGCGGAAGAAGGACGCCGACGTCACCGCCCTCGCCCGGCAGCTCGACGGCACCGGGATACGCGACCTGTACGTCCACTCGGGTCCGCTCGAGCACGACGGAAGCCTGCCGAAGTCGGCCTACCCGCGTGCCCGTTGGCTGATCGAGTCGGTGCACCGGGAGATACCCGGCGTCCGGGTCCAGGCCTGGCTCGGCGACATCCTCGCCCCGGAACACCCCGAGGCGCTGCACCTGGAGCGCGCCGAGTCCCGTGCCGCGATCCTCCGGTCCACCCGGGAGATCCTGGACACCGGTTACGACGGCGTCCACTTCGACCTGGAGCCGCTGCACTCCGGCGACGGCGACTACCTCACGCTGCTCGACGCCCTGCACGAGGAGACGGGTTCCCGCGGCGTCCCCCTGTCCGTCGCGGCCCACCAGATCGACCCGCTCCCGGGCTTCCACTCCTTCTGGGGCGCGGTCACCGGTCATCCCAAGTGGTGGTCGCAGGAGTTCTTCGGGCAGGTCGCGCGCCGCGTCGACCAGATCGCGGTCATGTCGTACGACACCATGCAGCCGCTGGAGGGCACCTACGGCGGGTACGTCGCCCAGCAGACCGCGCTCGCGCTGGAGGCCACCCCGCTCGGCACCGACCTGCTCATGGGTCTGCCCTTCTTCAAGGAGAACCGGTTCGGCCACTGGGCCCACGCCGAGACCGTTCCGGCCGCCGTCCGCGGCGTGCGGCTCGGGCTGTCCCGCGCCGACGCCGACCGGCCGGATTTCGGTGTCGCCCTCTATGTGGACTTCGCGGCGACGGAGGAGGACTGGGCCGCGTACCGGAAAGACTGGGTGGACACCCCATGACGGCAGACCGTCGGCATCGAGAGTTTTCGCAGTGGGACGGCGGTGTTCGTTGGGGGTGTCCGGTCGGCCCCCTACGGTCGGTGCCACCTCCCACCCTTGTGAGGATCACCGACCCATGCGCGCGCTACTCACCAGCAAGGTCGCCCGGCGCGGCCTGCGTCCGATCGTCGACCTGATCGACCAGCGCATCCAGCGCCAGATCAGACGTGCCCTCGCGGACACCGCGGGCGAACCGTCGCGGCAGGAGCTCAAGACACTGCACAACCGCCAGCGTCCCCTGGAGCTCTTCTTCGACGGGACGGGGCGCGGCGCGTCCCGGCTTCCCTCCGCCTCCCATCTGGAGCGGAGCATCGAGGAGCTGACCGAGGTCACCGGGGACCGCGACGGCGCGGAACGCAACGTCGCCCAGGCCTTCCGGCTGCTCGTCGCCCTGGAGGCGCTCGGCGTCGGCCGGATCGCCGGCGGCACCATGAACATCTGCGGCAAGCTCTCCGCCGTGCCCCTGCTCGATCCGCCGAACGACGAGATCCTCGAGATCGGCACGCTGTACGGCATGTTCGGCGCGGGCCTGATCCGGATGATGGAGCGTGCCGGACGCGATCCGAAGCTGACCATCGTCGACCCGCTCGCGGGGACGCAGCTCCAGCCCGGCGCCTCCCTGACGGACGACGCCTCCGGCACCCCCGTACGCGAAGCGGCCGTGCGCGCCAACCTGGCCATGACGGGTGTGGCCGGTACGGCGACCCGGATCCAGCGGGGCTTCTCCGAGGACCCCGAGGTACGGGCTCTGGTCTCCGACCGTTCCTACGGTGTGATCATCGTGGACGGCGACCACTCGGCCGCCGGTGTCGCCGCGGACCTGGAGTGGGCCGAGCGGATCGTGGCGCCCGGCGGCATTGTCGTCCTGGGCGACTTCGGGCATCCGAAGTGGCCTGGGATCAAGGAGGCCTTCGAGAAGCACATGACCACCGCCACCAGGCTGACGTTCCTCGGCCAGGTGGCGCACTCCGGCTATCTACGGGCGGTGCGCACCCCGGCGGAGACACCGGCGCACACCCTTGAGTCCCCCGGCCCTTGAGTCCCCGCCCCTGAGTCCCCCGGGCCCCGGTGCCCGGGGGCGCCAGGGACGTCGGGGGCCCGGGGTCTCAGGAGGGCGCCGACCGGCGCCGGATCTTGGTCCCGAGCCAGACGAGCGGGTCGTACTTGCGGTCCACCGCCCGTTCCTTCAGCGGGATCAGCGCGTTGTCCGTGATCCTGATGCCCTCGGGGCACACCTCCGTGCAGCACTTGGTGATGTTGCAGTAGCCGAGCCCGTGCTCGTCCTGCGCCGTGCGTCCCCGGTCCAGACCGGACTCGTCGGCCGCGTCCAGCGGATGCATGTCCAGCTCCGCCACCCGCATCAGGAACCGCGGTCCGGCGAAAGCCTGCTTGTTCTCCTCGTGGTCGCGGACCACATGGCAGACGTCCTGGCACAGGAAGCACTCGATGCACTTGCGGAACTCCTGCGACCGCTCCACGTCCTCCTGCGCCATCCGGTACTCGCCGGGCCCCACCCCCTCCGGCGGCACGAAGGCCGGCACTTCGCGGGCCTTCGTGTAGTTGAAGCCGACGTCCGTCACCAGGTCGCGGATCACCGGGAAGGCCCGCAGCGGGGTCACGGTGATCGTCTCGTCCCGGTCGAACACCGACATCCGGGTCATGCACAGCAGTCGCGGGCGGCCGTTGATCTCGGCCGAGCACGAACCGCACTTGCCCGCCTTGCAGTTCCAGCGGACGGCGAGGTCGGGGGCCTGGGTGGCCTGGAGCCGGTGGACGATGTCGAGGACCACCTCGCCGTCGTGCACCTCGATCCGGAAGTCCTCCAGACCGCCGCCCCGCACGTCCCCCCGCCACACTTTGAAGCCGGCCTCATAGCTGCTCACTCGTACAGCTCCTCTTCGGTGAGGTACTTGACCAGCTCCTCCTTCTCGAAGAGGGCGAGCAGGTCGGGGCGGATGGGTTCGGTGGTCTCACGGGTCAGGACGATCTGGCCGCGCTCCGGGTCGGTGGCCGCGACGCCGTCCGTCGGATCGGCCATCGCACACAGCAGGTTGACGTTGCGCCAGGCGCGTTCCATCGCGGAGTGGTCCTCGCGGGTGTGGCCGCCGCGCGACTCGGTACGCTCCAGCGCGGCCCGCGCCACGCACTCGCTGACCAGCAGCATGTTCCGCAGATCCAGGGCGAGGTGCCACCCCGGGTTGAACTGCCGGTGCCCCTCGACACCGGCCCGCCGGGCGCGTCCCCGCAGCTCGGCCAGTTTCCGCAGGGCCTGCTCCATCTCGGGCTCACGACGGATGATGCCGACCAGGTCGTTCATCGTCTGCTGGAGCTCCTGGTGCAGGGTGTACGGATTCTCCGGGGGGCTCCCGCCGGTGTTCTCGCTCTCCGCCGAGAACGGGCGCAGCGCCTCCGCGGCGGCGGCGTCCACCTGGACGTCGTCCACCCGGAGCCGCTCCCGGTCCTGTCCCGCCGCGTGCTCGGCCGCGTGCCGGCCCGCCCGGCGCCCGAACACCAGCAGGTCGGAGAGGGAGTTGCCGCCCAGCCGGTTGGAGCCGTGCATGCCGCCGGCCACCTCACCGGCCGCGAACAGACCCGGTACCCCGCGCGTCGCCGCCGTGTCCGAGTCGACGGCGATGCCGCCCATCACGTAGTGGCAGGTGGGTCCGACCTCCATCGCCTCCGCCGTGATGTCGACGTCCGCCAGCTCCTTGAACTGGTGGTACATCGACGGCAGCCGGCGCTTGATGACCTCGGCCGGCATCCGGGTGGACACGTCCAGGAAGACCCCGCCGTGCGGGGAGCCGCGGCCCGCCTTCACCTCGGCGTTGATCGCGCGGGCGACCTCGTCGCGGGGGAGCAGTTCGGGGGGACGGCGGTGGTGGTCCGGGTCGTCGTACCAGCGGTCGCCCTCCTCCTCGGACTCGGCGTACTTCTCCTTGAAGACGTCCGGCACGTAGTCGAACATGAACCGCTCGCCGTCGGAGTTGCGCAGCACCCCGCCGTCGCCGCGCACCGACTCGGTGACCAGGATGCCCTTCACCGACGGCGGCCAGACCATGCCCGTCGGGTGGAACTGCACGAACTCCATGTTGAGCAGCGGTGCCCCGGCCAGCAGCGCCAGCGCGTGGCCGTCGCCCGTGTACTCCCACGAGTTGGACGTCACCTTGAACGACTTGCCGATGCCGCCCGTCGAGAGGACCACGGCGGGTGCCTGAAGGACGAAGAAGCGCCCGGACTCCCGCTCGTAGCCGAAGACACCGCAGACGTGGCGGCCGTCCTTGAGCACGCGGGTGACCGTGCACTCCTGGAAGACCTTCAGCCGGGACTCGTAGTCCCCGGTCTCGCGGAAGTCCTCCTGCTGAAGGGCGACGATCTTCTGCTGGAGGGTGCGGATCAGCTCCAGGCCGGTGCGGTCGCCGACGTGCGCGAGGCGCGGGTACTCGTGGCCGCCGAAGTTGCGCTGGGAGATCCGGCCATCCTTCGTCCGGTCGAACAGCGCGCCCCAGGTCTCCAGCTCCCACACCCGCCGCGGTGCCTCCTGGGCGTGCAGTTCCGCCATCCGCCACTGGTTGAGGAACTTCCCGCCGCGCAGGGTGTCGCGGAAGTGGACCTTCCAGTTGTCGCCGGTGTTGACGTTGGCCATGGCGGCGGCGATCCCGCCCTCGGCCATCACGGTGTGGGCCTTGCCGAACAGCGACTTGCAGATCACCGCCGTACGGGCGCCCCGCTCGCGTGCCTCGATGGCGGCGCGCAGCCCGGCACCGCCCGCACCGACCACGACGACGTCCCATTCCTGCCGGTCGACCACGGTCATTTAAAGGCCCCACTCGTCGGAAACCGCCATAACCTGCCAGAACTCACAGAACTCATGTAACTCGCAGAACTCGCAGAATTCATGTAACTCGCAGAACTCGCAGAACGTGCAGACATTACAGAACGCGCAGAGCGCTCGGGGGGTCAGAAGAAGCGCGGATCGTCGAAGGCGCCGGACGCGACGAGATAGACGTAGAGGTCGGCGACCGCCACGCTCACCAGCGACGCCCAGGCGAGCTGCATGTGCCGGGCGTTCAGCCGGCCCACCCACTGCCACATCCGGTAGCGCACGGGATGCCGGGAGAAGTGCTTGAGCTTGCCGCCGACGATGTGCCGGCAGGAGTGGCAGGAGATGGTGTACGCCCAGATCAGCGCGATGTTGACCAGGAAGACGAGGGTGCCGAGCCCCATGTGGCCCCACGCGTAGTGCTCGTCGCGGAAGGCGAGGGCGGTGTCGTAGGTCAGCACCACGGCGACCAGGAGCGCCGCGTAGAAGAAGTACCGGTGGATGTTCTGTAGGATCAGCGGGAAGCGGGTCTCCCCGGTGTACTTCTTGTGCGGCTCGGCGACCGCGCAGGCCGGTGGGGACGCCCAGAAACCCCGGTAGTAGGCCTTGCGGTAGTAGTAGCAGGTCAGGCGGAAGCCGAGGGGGAAGATCAGGATGAGGATCGCCGGCGAGAGGCCCCACCAGCTTCCGAACAGTTCCCAGTTGGGCCCGCCGCGCATCGGCTCGCAGTTCTCGGCGAGGCACGGGGAGTAGAACGGCGAGACGTACGGCGCCGCGTAGTAGTCCGCGTTCGACAGGGCCCGCCAGGTCGAGTAGACGACGAAGGCGAGCAGACCGGCCGCGGTGGCGGCCGGAGCCAGCCACCAGCGGTCGGTCCGCAGGTGCGGAGCGGCGATCGTGGCGCGGGTACCGGTTCTCACGCCGGTACGTCGAGGTTGGGTGTCTGTGGCGGGAGGTTCCGTACCAGTGGCCACTTGTCCGCTCCGGTCGGGGTCAGGGGGGCGCGGCGGATCCTGCGGGGTGGGGAGTGGAGGGGGAGGGGGTCAGGGGGCGCGGCGGTCGCGCACGCCGAGCCCTTCGTCGTCCGAGTCCACCCACAGGGACGGGTCGTACGGTGCGTCGGAGATGGTGACGAGATCGGGCCGCTTCGGTACGCCGGCCGTGGTGACGACCGTCTCCCGGAGCAGCGCGACGCTCTCGCGCAGATGGTTGGTGTCGGACCGGACGCGGCGCATCTCCAGGCCGCCGCTGCCGAGCTGCTTCTCCAGGCGTCCCACCGACCGGATCAGGTCGTCGAGACTGCGCTGGACGGATGCCAGTTCGTCGTGCACGGACATGACTTGCCCTCACTTCTCGCGGGTCCTTCAGGGTCCTTCAGGCCCAAGGCGGCAACGTTCATGCGCCTGCGAGTGTTGCGCGTCACACCTTGCGCTGTGAAGGGATGTGCATCGATTGGCCGAGGCGCATGGGTGCACCGTGTGGTTGTTGTGCGCCGTACGGGTGCCCTTCCGCTCCGTGGCCGCCGTGTCGCTCTTGGTTGCCGAACCCTTTCCTCTTCAGTGGCCGCATACATCAGATGAGATCTAAATAACAATAAAAGTGATCATAACGTCCGCGGCTTCACGGAGGTAACCAGAGATGTCCCACGACGGCGTCGGCCCGCGCGCGGTCATGCGATCGGTCGCCTTCCTCACCGCGGGCGCGCTCGCGGTGCCCGCGCTGGCCGGATGCAGCTCCAAGGACGACCCGGCCGGCCGGCCCCTCGCCGGCGGGGACATCGCCCGCGCCGACCGCGCGAGAATCGCCGACGGCGGCACCCTGCGCTGGGGCGTGGACACCGTCCCGGACACCCTGAACACCTTCCAGGCGGACGCCGACGCCACCACCGCCCGGATCGCCCAGGTCGTGCTGCCGTCGATGTTCCGGATGGACAGCCGGGGCCGTCCGGCGCGCAACCCCGACTACCTGGAGTTCGCCGAGGTCGTCGAGACCGAGCCCAAGCAGGTCGTCCTCTACAAGCTCAACCAGCAGGCCGTCTGGAGCGACGGCCGGGAGATCGGCGCCGCCGACTTCACCGCCCAGTGGCGAGCCCTGTCCGGCAAGGACTCCGCCTACTGGACCGCCCGCAACGCCGGCTACGACCGCATCGAGAAGGTCGAGCGCGGCAAGGGCGACCTGGAGGTCAAGGTCACCTTCAGCCGTACCTACGCCGACTGGAAGTCGCTGTTCGCACCGCTGTACCCGAAGGACGTCATGGGCACCCCGGACTCCTTCAACGACGGGGCCCGCACGAAGCTGAAGGTCACCGCAGGACCGTTCAAGGTGAAGAAGGTCGACCGCGAGGACGACGAGGTCACCCTCACCCGCAACGCACGCTGGTGGGGCGAACCGGCCCGGCTCTCCACGATCGTGCTGCGCGAGGTGCCCCACGACGAACGCGTCGCCGCGCTCACCGCCGGAACCCTGGACCTGGCCGAGGTCGACGCCACGGCCGCCCGCCGCATCTCCGTCGCCGCCGGCCCGCGGGGCACGAGTGGGAGCGCGAGTGGGGATACGAGTGGGAGCCCGAGTGGGAGCCCGAGCGGGAGCGCGAGCGGGGATACCAGCGGGAGCGCGCCGGGCGGTGCGGCCGAGGACGGTAAGTCCCTGACGGGCCCCGGAGCCGCAGGTCTCGGGGACGGGCGGTCCGCGGCGAAGGCCCTGCGCTCCTGGGCCGTCGCGAACGGCTCCGACGAGGAGGCCGCCGACGAGGAGATCTCCGCACGCGAGGAGCGGCGCGAGGCCGCCGCGGAGCTCACGCGTGAGCAGCGGGCCCTCAGCGGCTTCGAGGTGCGCAAGTCGCTGGAGCCCGCCTACACCCAGCTCGCTCTCAACGGAGCCGAGGGCCCCCTCGCCGACGAACGGGTCCGCCGCGCCGTGGCCCGCGCCCTGGACCGGCGGGAACTGGCGGAGGCGATCCTGAAGCCGCTCGGTCTGCCCGTCGAGCCCCTCGGCAGCCATCTCGCGCTCGCCGGGCAGACCGCCTACGCCGACGGCAGCGGCGCCCTCGGCGACGAGAACGCCGAGGAGGCGCGGGCCCTGCTCGCGGACGCAGGCTGGGTACCGGGCGGCCCGGTGAAGAAGAAGGAGGACAAGGCCGCCGGCGGGAAGGGCGAGAAAGCGGGATCGTCCGGCAAGGACTCCGCGGACGGCGCCGGCGACGGCACGTACATCGTCGGCGAGGGCGACGGCGGGGACACCGAGGACGACGGGGGCACCCAGGGCGACGGCAACAACGGGGACGGCAACAACGGCGACGGCAACAACGGCGACAGCAACAACGGCGACAGCAACAACGGCGACGGCAACAACGGGGACGGCCACCTCGCCCAGGACGGCACCCAGCACACGCGGCTGAAGCGGGGCAGCGCCCCCGGCGCCTACGCGCCCCTGGGCACCGCCGCCCCGGCCCAGGCCGGGAGCGCCCCGCTCGCCAAGGACGGCAAGGCGCTCACGCTCGACTTCGTGCTTCCCTCCGGGCCCGGTTCGGAGGTCCTCGCCACCGTGGCCGAACGGATCACGAAGATGCTGGAGCGGGTCGGCATCCGTACGGAGATCACCAAGGTCGACGACGAGAGTTATTTCACGGACCACATCGCCTCCGGGGAGTACGACCTCGCCCTCTACTCCTGGCCCGCCACCGCCTTCCCCGCCACCGACGCCCGCCCGGTCTACGCCAAGCCGGTTCCGGCGGCCGACGGCTCGCTGAACGTCGGGCAGAACTACACCCGCGTCGGCACCGACCAGGTCGACCAGCTCTTCGACCAGGCCCTCGCGACGCTCGACGACGCGAAGCGCGCCGAGCTGATCCGCAAGGCGGACGCCCGTATCTGGGCGGTGGCCGGCTCGATCCCCCTCTACCAGCGCCCCCAGCTCACCGCCGCCCGCAAGGACCTGGTCAACGCCGGAGCCTTCGGGTTCCGCACCCCGGTCTACGAGGACATGGGCTATCTGAAGAAGGGCGCGGGGGGCCCGGCCCGGACACCGGGGGAGGAGTCCACCGAGCCGTCCGCCTCCGTCTCCACCTCGGAATCGGACCCGGACCCGGACTCCGCCTCGGACTCGGACTCGGATGCGGACTCGGACGCGGAGTCCTGATCAGTCCTGATCACCCCGTGTGACGGGCCCCAGGGGTCGCTCCGGACGAGGAGGGCGAGCCCCCGGTGCCGAGGGCCCGTACCATGGGGAGAGGCCGTGGCGTGTTCAGCCCGGCAGGGCCCGCGCACCACAGCCGTCTGCGCAGGGCGCTTCTCACCATTCCGGGAGTACGCCAACTCATGGCTTTGTCCATCCAGCGTCACGACATCCGCAACGTCGCCATCATCGCCCACGTCGACCACGGCAAGACCACCATCGTCGACGGCATGCTCAAGCAGGCAGGTGCCTTCGCCGCCCACCAGCTCGACCAGGCCGACGAGCGCATGATGGACTCCGGCGACCTGGAGCGTGAGAAGGGCATCACGATCCTGGCCAAGAACACGGCGGTGAAGTACCACCCCAAGGACGGTGGGGACCCGATCACGATCAACATCATCGACACCCCCGGCCACGCCGACTTCGGTGGCGAGGTCGAGCGCGCCCTGTCGATGGTCGACGGTGTCGTGCTGCTCGTCGACTCCTCCGAGGGCCCGCTGCCGCAGACCCGCTTCGTGCTGCGCAAGGCGCTCCAGGCGCGGCTGCCGATCATCCTGTGCATCAACAAGACGGACCGGCCGGACTCCCGTATCGACGAGGTCGTCAACGAGGCCTACGACCTCTTCCTCGACCTGGACGCCGACGAGGACCAGATCGAGTTCCCGATCGTCTACGCCTGCGGCCGTGACGGCATCGCCTCGCTGACCAAGCCGGCGGACGGCACGGTCCCGGCGGACTCGGACTCGCTCGAGCCGTTCTTCTCCACCATCCTGTCGCACATCCCGGCCCCCACGTACGACGAGGGCGCCCCGCTCCAGGCCCACGTCACCAACCTGGACGCCGACAACTTCCTCGGCCGGATCGCCCTGCTCCGCGTCCACCAGGGCGAGCTGAAGAAGGGCCAGACGGTCGCCTGGATGAAGCGCGACGGGTCCGTGCAGAACGTGCGGATCTCCGAGTTGATGATGACCGAGGCGCTCACCCGCAAGCCCGCCGAGAAGGCCGGCCCGGGTGACATCTGCGCGGTCGCCGGCATCTCGGACATCATGATCGGCGAGACCCTGGCCGACCCGGAGAACCCGGTTCCGCTGCCGCTGATCACCGTGGACGAGCCGGCGATCTCCATGACCATCGGCACCAACACCTCGCCGCTGGTCGGCCGCGGCAGCACCGGCAAGGGTGCCGACGCGAAGGCGGCCGTGAAGGACCGCAAGGTCACCGCCCGCCAGGTCAAGGACCGGCTGGACCGCGAGCTCATCGGCAACGTCTCGCTGCGCGTCCTGGACACCGACCGCCCCGACGCCTGGGAGGTGCAGGGCCGCGGCGAGCTGGCACTGGCGATCCTGGTCGAGCAGATGCGCCGTGAGGGCTTCGAGCTCACCATCGGCAAGCCGCAGGTGGTCACCCGGGAGGTCGACGGCAAGGTGCACGAGCCCGTCGAGCGCATGACGATCGACGTGCCCGAGGAACACATGGGCGCGGTCACGCAGCTCATGGGCGTCCGCAAGGGCCGCATGGACAACATGTCGAACAACGGCTCCGGCTGGGTGCGCCTGGAGTTCGTGGTGCCCTCGCGTGGTCTGATCGGCTTCCGTACCGAGTTCCTCACCCAGACCCGGGGCACCGGTATCGCGCACTCCATCCACGAGGGCCACGAGCCCTGGTTCGGACCGCTCACGACGCGTAACAACGGCTCCCTGGTCGCCGACCGGGCCGGCGCTGTCACCGCGTTCGCGATGACCAACCTGCAGGAGCGCGGTGTGCTGTTCACCGACCCCGGCACCGAGGTGTACGAGGGCATGATCGTCGGCGAGAACTCCCGCGCCGACGACATGGACGTCAACATCACCAAGGAGAAGAAGCTCACCAACATGCGGTCGGCCTCGGCCGATTCGTTCGAGGCGATCGTCCCGCCGCGCAAGCTGTCGCTGGAGCAGTCGCTGGAGTTCTGCCGCGACGACGAGTGCGTCGAGGTGACCCCGGAGTCCGTGCGTATCCGCAAGGTGAACCTGGACGGTCGCGAGCGCGCCCGCGCCGTGAGCCGCGCCAAGCACGGCTGACACGTCGTCGGCCGACACGTCGGCCGGCACCCCGCCCGCGCACGCGGGCACATACGGCACCGGGCACCCCTGACCGCAGGGGTGCCCGGTGCCGTTCGTGCGGGCGGCGGAACTCGCCCCGGATCAGCAGGCGGAGACACGTCGGAACAGGGTGGAGGCCAACCGGGCCATCGCCCACCGCATCCACCACGACGTGGCCCGGGGCCGCTGGTATGCGACCGCCTCCTGGCAGACCCCCGTCACGCAGACGATTCCCCTGGCAGCGGCGCTGTCCGGCGGGGTGATCGGGGTGGATACCAACGCCGACCACCTCGCCGCCTGGCGCCTCGATGTTCACGGCAACCCGATTGGCACCCCGCGCCGCTTCTCCTACGACCTGACCGGCACCGCCGGCCACCGCGACGCCCAGGTCCGCCACGCCCTGACCCGGCTGCTGCACTGGGCCCGAAGCTGTGGGGTGCGGGCGATCGCGGTGGAGGACCTGGACTTCACCGCGGAGAAGACCCGCGAGAAGCACGGCCGCAAAAGGCGGTTCCGGCGGCTGGTCTCCGGTCTGCCCACCGGCCGGCTCCGCGCCCGCCTGACCTCGATGGCCGACCGGACGGGGATCACCGTCATCGCCGTGGACCCGGCCTGCACCTCCCGGTGGGGCGCCCAGCACCGGCAGAAACCCCTGACCAGCACCACCCGCAGGACCATCCTCCCCCAAGCTCTCGACTGCGCTCAAGCAGGGGGCACCCCCATCGATGCCGCCGGCATCGCGATCGGACGACGCGCCCAGGGGTATCCCATCCGGCGTCGGACGACACCGCCCCGCACCCACCGGAGCGATGGATGCGGGCATCGGACCGTCCAAGCCGGACCGGATACCCCCGGGGTGAGGGACCCCGCCGCCGCCTTCCCGGACCACGGACACGCTCCGTGCCACCGGACGCGGAGCGAACGCGGGCGGCCAGGACACCCCACACCGTTCAGGATGTCCGCGGTGAGCGGGAATGGGTCCAGAACCCACTCCTGCTCCCTGACCAGGAACGGTAGGGATAACCCTCGATCTCCCCGGGAGATGCCCCTGAAGCGGGCGATGCCCACTACCCTTCTCCCGAAGCGGACGGTTGTCGCGTCGGCGTGGCCGAATTCGCGTTCCGATTCACGCCCGCTGCGCGGCCCGGTGGCCAACGGCCCTGCCGCTCAAGCGTGTTGAGTGCACGACAGTCCTTTAAGGACCTTGCACGGGGCCGCGCCATTCGCAATGGCTTTTCGTAAGACACGTGTCCGATATACGGACGCGCACTCCCGATAGATGTGTAACAAGTCCGTTTCGCAGGGATCTCCGACGAAACCCTTTGTCCGGATTTTGGAAGATGTGGTACCTAGCTGTGATCGAACCGAGACCTCGGGGGTGTGGTTCGGTCTTGTCGCATGGCAGATAGTTAGGCGCGTAGAACTCGGCCGAACGGGCCACGCGTCATCGATGCGGGCCCGCGGGCCAGGGGGCACCTGACGATCTCCGACACCAGCGACGGGCGGTGAACGAAGACATGTCGTGTGCTCCCCCTTGCGGTGAACCAGTGGATTCATGAGGAGGAACCCATGCGAGGTGTCATAAACGCCATATGGGTCGCGTCGTCCCCGATGACAGGTGTAGGCCCCGTGGGTGCGTTCGATCCTGTTCCTGTTCCCGTTCCTGTTCCCGCTCTCGTGGCCGAGGCAGCGATCCGGCGTCGCGAACTTCCTTGACTGCCCCGGCCCGTGACCGGCCGGCGTCGGTCGTGGGCCAGGGTCCCCCGGCGATGGGGTCGACCTCCAGTCGCTGTTCCAGTCGCGCGCTTCGAATGACGTACGCCGTGCGAAGGCCGTGGGACCGCTTGTGCACTCCCGACGACCTCCAACACCTGTGAAACGGACGAATCATGACGAGTCCAATAGAGATCGAGGGTGCTGAGGCCTCTTTCGTCTTGGACAAAGAGAGCGAGCCGCAGGGCGACGCCCAGGAGCCGAAGAAGCTCGAGGGCCACAGCCCCGGGCAGTTGATGTGGCAGCGCTTCAAGCGCGACCGCACCGGAGTGGTGTCCGCGTACGTAGTGATCTTCTTCTTCGTGGTCTCCGCGCTCGCACCGCTCATCGCGAAGGTGTACGGCAAGGATCCCTACACGCTCTACGCCCAGGAGCCGGACTTCCCGTTCCTTCTGGACGACTTCGCCATGCCCACCGGTTCCTTCGGCGGCATGTCGGGCGAGTTCTGGTTCGGTGTCGAGCCCAAGCTGGGCCGTGACGTGTTCACCATGCTGCTGTACGGCATGCGGACCTCGCTGTACATGGCCGTCGTCATCACGACCCTGTGCGTGGTGACCGGCGTGCTCATCGGCATGGTCAGCGGCTACTCCGGGGGCCGGGTGGACTACTGGGTGGGACGGGTCACCGACTTCTTCCTGGCCTTCCCGCAACAGCTGTTCTTCATCGCCTTCATGCCCGTGGTGACCGCGATGTTCGTCTCCCCGCAGGACGAGACCCCCACCTACCTGCGAGCCGTGGCGATCACTCTGGTGATGTGGTTCCTCGGCTGGATGAGCCTGGCCCGTCTGGTGCGCAGCTCCGTACTGTCGCTGGCCGACCGGGAGTTCGTGGAGGCCGCCAAGGTGTCCGGTGCCTCTCCTTGGCGCATCGTGCGCAAGGAGATCCTGCCGAACGTCGTCACGCCGATCCTGGTGCAGGCCACCTACATTCTGCCGAGCACGATCCTCACCATCGCCTTCCTTTCGTTCATCGGCGTCGGCTTCGTCGAGCCGACCCCGGACTGGGGCCGGATGTTCGCCATCGGTGCCGAGGTGTACGAGCAGGACCCGATGTTCATGTTCTTCCCCGGCATCGCGTTGGTGGCCTTCGTGCTCTCCTTCAACCTTCTCGGAGACTCCGTCCGGGACGCATTCGACCCCAAGACCGGACGCTGAACCGTCCACTGGTGGGTGGGGGAGCTGCCGCCCCCGTTCCGGCTTCCGGACCGTCAGGCAGCACTCGTGGACAACTAATGACAGGTAGGTGCATCCGCATCATGAAGCCCATCAGAACGCGTACCGTGCGTGCCATAGCCGTCGCCCTCGTGGCCGGCTCGCTGACCCTGACCGCTTGCTCCGGCGACGGCGGCAGCAACAACAAGGGCAAGGACGACTCCAAGTCCCAGAAGGACGCTGCCGAGCAGCAGGACCCGGTCGCCTACGGTGACGCCGCCGCGTCCAACGGTCCGGCCGCAGAGGTCGCCGGTGCCACGTCCGGTGGCTTCATCAACGTGTACATGCAGTCGGACCTGACCCACATGGACCCGGGGCAGATCTACGTCAGTGACGCCGGTCAGTTCTCCAACCTGATCCACCGCGGTCTGACGAACTTCCAGGAGGACAAGGACGGCAACCTGACGGTCGTCGGTGACATCGCCACCGACTCCGGCAAGGCCTCCGACGACGGCAAGACCTGGACGTTCGAGCTCAAGGACGGCGTCAAGGACGAGGACGGCAAGGCCATCACCTCGGCCGACGTCCGTCACACCATCGAGCGCCTGTACTCCAAGGTCATCTTCGACGGTCCGACCTTCGTCCAGTCCTGGCTCTCGGGCAACGACTACCGCAAGGCGCTGCCGGAGGGCCCCTACAAGGGCAAGCACCTGCCGGACTCCGTGCTGGAGACCCCGGACGACAAGACGGTCGTCTTCCACTTCGACCAGCCCCGCCCGGACCTTCCGCAGGCTCTCGCCATGGCCGGCTACTCCATCGTGCCCGAGAAGGCGGACACGAAGGAGAAGTACGACAAGGCCCCGAAGTCCCTCGGCCCGTACAAGATCGCCGAGCACAAGCCGGGCAAGTCGATGAAGCTGGTCAAGAACGACCAGTGGGACGCCAAGACGGACGCGGTGCGCCACCAGTACGTCGACGGATACAACTTCAGCAGCACCATCGACCAGTCCAGCCAGACCAAGCGTCTGACCGCCGACCAGGGCGAGGCCAAGAACGCCATCCAGTTCACCGACTCGGTGGACCCGGCCCAGATGTCCACGGTCATCGGCAACGCGGACTCCAAGAAGCGCACCGTCCAGGGCTACCAGCCCTACGTGTGGCAGCTGACCTTCAACCTGGACCGGATCAAGGACAAGAAGGTCCGTGACGCGATCACCCACGCGATCCCGAGCCAGTCCATGGTCCAGGCGGACGGCGGTCGCTACGGCGGTGAGGTCGCCGGCGGTCTGCTCGCCCCGACCCTGCCGAACTACGACCCGACCTACGACCCGTTCGGCAAGCTGAAGAAGCCCAACGGCGACCCGGAGAAGGCCAAGGAGCTGCTGAAGGAGGCGGGTGTCAAGGAGGGCACGAAGCTCACCTACGCCTACTCCAACACCCCGCGCGGCCAGGCCCAGATGGTCATCATCAAGGACGCGCTCAACAAGATCGGCTACGACGTCCAGGCGAAGGAGATCGAGCGCGCCAGCTACTACGAGCAGATCGGCAAGCTGAAGAACCCGTACGACCTCTACATGACCGGCTGGGGCCAGGACTGGTCGTCGCCGTCCACGGTCATCACCCCGGTCTACGACGGCGAACTCGTCGCCGACGGTGCGTCGAACTACTCGCACATCAACGACAAGCAGGTCAACGACCTGATCAAGAAGGCACTGACCCAGGAGCCGGAAGAGGCCGCCAAGACCTGGGAGAAGGCTCACCACCGCATCGTGGAGGAGATCAACCCGGCCGCCCCGGTCTACTACTCGAAGCAGATCCAGCTCTACGGTTCGAACATCGGTGGCGCCAGGTACAGCAACGAGTCGAGCTACATCGACATCAACGACCTGTACCTGAAGAAGCCGTAACCCGTCAGCTCGGCTGACCGCGGGGGTGTGCGCCAGGCGGAGCGCACCCCCGCGGCCGGTACCCCCTCCCTGCCGCCGCGTTTCGAAGAGAGCATCCACCCGCCATGCTTCAGTTCCTCATCCGCAGGCTGATCGGCGCCGTCGTCATCATGTTCCTGATCGGCGCCTTCACGTTTTTCCTGTTCTATACGATCCCCCAGGACTTCGCCGAGCTGTCCTGCGGCAAGAACTGCTCCCCGGAGAACATCGCGGTGATCCGCGAGAACCTCGGCCTGGACAAGCCCATCACCGCCCAGTTCTGGGAGTTCATGAGGGGGATCGTGGCCGGGCGGGACTTCGCTCAGGGGCACTGCTCCGCGCCGTGTCTGGGGATGTCCTTCGACAGCGGCGAGTTCGTCTGGGACTCGATCATGGACCGTTTCCCGCTGACGCTGTCGCTGACCGTCGGTGGTCTGGTGATCTTCCTGATCGTGGGCCTCGGCACGGGTCTGCTCGCCGCGTGGAAGCGCGGCACGGCGGCCGACAAGGCCGTCAGCGGTGCTTCGATCGTGCTCAGCTCGTTCCAGATCTACTTCCTCGGCCCCATCGCCCTCGGCATCTTCGTCTACCAGACCGGCTGGATGGACAACCCGAAGTACAGTCCCTTCACCGAGAACCCGTTCACCTGGGCCGCCGGCCTGATCATTCCGTGGGCCGTGATGGCCACGATCTTCACCGCTCAGTACACCCGTATGTCCCGCTCGACCATGATCGAGCAACTGCAGGAGGAGCACGTCCGCACCGCCCGTGCCAAGGGCATGAGACAGCGGTACGTCTTCTTCCGCTACGCCTGGCGCGGCTCGCTGATCCCGATCGTCACGATCCTCGGTATGGACCTCAGCGCACTGCTGTCCGGTGCCGTGGTCACGGAGTTCACCTTCGACCTGGCCGGTATCGGACGGCTCGCGGTCGATTCGTCACTGACGAAGGACCTGCCGGTGACGATGGGCGTCATGCTGTTCGGGGCCTTCTTCATCCTGATCCTGAACATCATCGTCGACCTCGCGTACGCCTACATCGACCCGCGCGTGCGCCTCAGCTAGGAGAGACACCGTGACCACTCTGACCAAGACCGAAGGCGGGACGGCCCCGACCGGGCCGGATGCCTTCCTCTCGGTCCGCGACCTGCGGGTGCGGTTCTCCACCGAGGACGGCATCGTCAAGGCGGTCGACGGACTGTCCTTCGACGTCGAACGCGGCAAGACGCTCGGCATCGTCGGTGAGTCGGGCTCCGGCAAGTCCGTCACCAACCTGACCGTGCTCGGCCTGCACAACTCCAAGAACACCACCGTGGAGGGCCAGATCCTCCTCGAGGGGCGGGACCTGGTCACCACGGCCGAGAAGGAGATGGAGAAGCTCCGCGGCAACAAGGTCGCGATGATCTTCCAGGACCCGCTGACGGCGCTCTCGCCGTACTACACGGTGGGCCGGCAGATCGCCGAGCCGTACATGAAGCACACCGGCGCCTCCAAGAAGGAGGCGCGGGCGCGGACGATCGAGATGCTGGCCAAGGTCGGCATTCCGCAGCCCGGAACCCGGGTGGACGACTACCCGCACCAGTTCTCCGGCGGTATGCGCCAGCGCGTCATGATCGCCATGGCGCTGATCTGCGACCCCGACCTGCTGATCGCCGACGAGCCGACCACGGCCCTGGACGTGACCGTCCAGGCGCAGATCCTCGATCTGCTCAAGGAGCTCCAGCAGGAGTTCGGCTCGGCCATCATCTTCATCACCCACGACCTCGGCGTCATCTCCGACATGGCCGACGACCTGCTGGTGATGTACTCGGGCAGGGCCGTGGAGCGCGGCAGTGTCCGTGAGGTGCTGCGTGAGCCCAAGCACCCCTACACCTGGGGCCTGCTCAGCTCGATGCCGCGCCTCGGCGGCGACACCTCGCAGGCGCTCAACCCGATCCCCGGATCGCCGCCCAGCCTGCTGAACCCGCCCTCCGGCTGCCCCTTCCACCCGCGCTGCGCCTTCACGGGCGAGGTGCCCGGCGACCTGTGCAGCACCGAACGTCCGCCGCTCGGCGAAGGCCGTGCCACCGCGTGCCACCTGACGGCGGAGCAGAAGCAGACCATCTTCATCGACAAGATCCAGCCCCGGCTGCGCTAGGGAGATCCGAGACATGAGCGACAACCTCACCCTCCCCGCACAGCAGGGCTCCGCCGGCGCGTCGACCGAGACGCTGCTGAAGGTCGAGGGCCTCACCAAACACTTCCCGATCTACGGCGGCTTTCCGATCAAACGGAAGGTCGGCGCCGTGCAGGCCGTCGACAAGATCGACCTGACGGTCGGCGTCGGAGAGAGCGTCGGTCTGGTGGGTGAGTCGGGCTGCGGCAAGTCGACCACGGGCCGGCTCATCACGCGGCTCCTGGAGCCGACCGGCGGGAGGATCGAGTACCAGGGCCGGGACATCACGCACGCCTCCCGCAGACAGCTGGCCCCGGTGCGCTCCGAGATCCAGATGATCTTCCAGGATCCGTACTCCTCGCTGAACCCGCGGCAGACCGTCGGCACCATCATCAGGTCGCCGATGGAGGTCAACGGGATCGACCCGGCGGGCGGCCGGGAGAAGAGGGTCCGTGAGCTGCTCGAGCTCGTCGGCCTCAACCCCGAGCACTACAACCGCTTCCCGCACGAGTTCTCCGGCGGCCAGCGCCAGCGCATCGGCGTCGCCCGCGCCCTCGCGCTCAACCCGAAGCTCATCGTGGCGGACGAGCCGGTCTCCGCGCTGGACGTGTCGATCCAGGCCCAGGTCGTCAACCTGCTGCAGAAGGTCCAGGAAGAGCTGGGCATCGCCTTCCTGTTCATCGCCCACGACCTGGCGGTGGTCCGGCACTTCTCGCAGCGCCTGGCCGTGATGTACCTCGGCAAGGTGGTCGAGGTCGGCGACCGGGACTCCATCTACAACCGGCCCCGGCACCCCTACACCCACGCCCTGCTGTCGGCCGTGCCCGAGGTGGCCATGGACGACGAGAGCGAGAACCGGGAGCGCATCCGGCTCGCCGGGGACGTGCCCTCGCCGATCATGCCGCCGTCCGGCTGCCGTTTCCGCACGCGCTGCTGGAAGGCACAGGACAAGTGCGCCACCGAGGAGCCGCCGCTCGTCCAGATCTCCGGCAACCGTGAGGGGCACCTGACCGCCTGCCACTTCCCGGAGGACCCGACCACGGAGGCCCGTGGCGAGGACATCGTCCTCGACCCGGCGCTGAAGGCCCTGGAGGAAGAGTCCGCCGAGAAGGAGTGACTCGGAGCACACGACGCGAAGCACCACCAACGGCTGCTGCCCGCCCCGGAAAGGGGCGGGCAGCAGCCGTTGGTGGTGGCGGTCCCGCGGCCGCATGCGCGGCAGACCCGGTCATGCACGTGGCGGACCCGGTCATGCACACGTACAGCGGACCCGGCCATGCACACGTACATATGGTGGGAGTCGTCCCCGTACAGGTGTTGTGCAAGTGCGGCCCGCGCTTTTTGCGCCGATATTGGCGTAAAGCGTCAGCGCACCCCTGCGTACGTACGAGGAGGCACTCCATGCGCGGAGCCACGCACGCCAAATGGGCCGTATGCGCGGTGGCGGTCGCTCTCGCGGCGACGGCCTGCGGTGGCGGTGACGGCGGCAGCGGTGAGACCGGCGCGGCGCTGAGTGCCTCCTGGGGCGATCCGCAGAACCCGCTGGAGCCGGCCAACACCAACGAGGTGCAGGGCGGCAAGGTCCTCGACATGATCTTCCGGGGTCTCAAACGCTACGACCCGGAGACCGGCGAGGCCCAGGACATGCTCGCCGAGTCCATCGAGACCAAGAACTCGCAGAACTTCACCGTCAGGGTCAAGAACGGCTGGACCTTCTCCAACGGAGAGAAGGTCACCGCCCAGTCCTTCGTCGACGCCTGGAACTACGGCGCGAGCCTGAAGAACAACCAGCGCAACGCCTACTTCTTCGGCTACATCGAGGGCTATGACAAGACCCACCCCGAGAAGGGCGAACAGACCGCCGACACGCTCTCCGGGCTCAAGGTCACCGACGAACTGACCTTCACCATCGCGCTCACCCAGAAGTTCTCGACCTTCCCCGACACCCTCGGCTACGCCGCCTTCGCCCCGCTGCCCCATGCCTTCTTCGACGACCACGACGCCTGGGTCGCCAAGCCGGTCGGCAACGGCCCGTACACCGTCGACACGTACACCAAGGGCTCGCAGATGTCCCTGCGGGCGTGGGCGGACTACCCGGGCAACGACAAGGCGCAGAACGGCGGCGTCGACCTGAAGGTCTACACCGACAACAACACCGCCTACACCGACCTCCTCGCCGGCAACCTCGACCTGGTCGACGACGTCCCCGCCGCCCAGCTGAAGAACGTCAAGAGCGACCTGGGCGACCGCTACCTCAACACCCCCGCCGGCATCATCCAGACCCTCGCCTTCCCGTTCTACGACAAGGCCTGGAACAAGACCGGCTCGGAGAAGGTCCGCAAGGGCCTGTCCATGGCGATCAACCGGGACCAGATCACCGAGACCCTCTTCGTGAAGACCCGCACCCCCGCCACCGACTGGACCTCCCCGGTCCTCGGCAAGGACGGCGGCTTCCAGGACGGACTGTGCGGTGACGCCTGCGAGTACAAGCCCGACGAGGCCAAGAAGCTCATCCAGGAGGGCGGCGGCCTGCCCGGCGGCAAGGTCACCATCACCTACAACGCGGACACCGGCTCCCACAAGGACTGGGTCGACGCCGTCTGCAACTCCATCAACAACGCGCTGGACAACGAGCGCGCCTGCGCCGGCAACCCGGTCGGCACCTTCGCCGACTTCCGCAACCAGATCACCCAGCAGAAGATGAGCGGCCCGTTCCGCGCCGGCTGGCAGATGGACTACCCGCTCATCCAGAACTTCCTCCAGCCGCTCTACTACACCAACGCCTCCTCCAACGACGGCAAGTGGTCGAACAAGAACTTCGACGAGTTCGTCGACCGGGCCAACCAGGAGACCGACACCGCCAAGGCCGTCGGCCTGTTCCAGCAGGCCGAGGAGGTCGTCCGCGACAACATGGCCGCCATCCCGCTGTGGTACCAGAACGGCAGCGCGGGCTGGTCCGAGCGGCTGTCCAACGTGAAGCTCAACCCCTTCAGCGTCCCCGTGTACGACCAGATCAAGGTGAGCTGATCCGTCGTGGGACGCTACGTCGTCCGGCGCCTGCTCCAGATGATCCCGGTGTTCATCGGAGCCACGCTGCTGATCTTCCTGATGGTGAACGTGATGGGTGACCCCATCGCGGGCCTCTGCGGCGAGCGGCGCTGCGACCCGGCGACGGCCGCCCGGCTGGAGAAGGAGTTCGGCCTCGACAAGCCCGTCTGGCAGCAGTACCTGACCTACATGGGGAACGTCTTCACCGGCGACTTCGGTACGGCGTTCAACGGCCAGAAGGTCACCGAGCTGATGGCGACCGCGTTCCCCGTCACCATCCGGCTCACGGTCATCGCGATCCTCTTCGAGATCGTCATCGGCATCGCCCTCGGCGTGGTCACCGGACTGCGCCGGGGGCGCCCCGTCGACACCGGCGTCCTGCTGCTCACCCTCGTCGTCATCTCCGTCCCCACCTTCGTCACCGGTCTGCTGCTCCAGCTGCTGCTGGGGGTTCAGTGGGGGTGGATCAGTCCGTCGGTCTCCTCCGAGGCCCCGTTCGACGAGCTGATCCTGCCCGGCCTGGTGCTGGCCTCCGTCTCCCTCGCCTACGTCACCCGGCTGACCCGCACCTCCATCGCCGAGAACCGGCGCTCCGACTACGTCCGCACCGCCATCGCCAAGGGGCTGCCCCGGCGCCGGGTGATCACCCGGCACCTGCTGCGCAACTCCCTCATCCCGGTGGTCACCTTCATCGGCGCCGACATCGGCTTCCTCATGGGCGGCGCGATCGTCACCGAGCGGATCTTCAACATCCACGGCGTCGGCTACCAGATCTACCAGGGCATCCTGCGGCAGAACACCCAGACCGTCGTCGGTTTCGTGACCGTCCTCGTGCTGGTCTTCCTGGTCGCCAACCTCGTAGTCGATCTTCTGTACGCTGTTCTCGACCCGAGGATCCGCTATGCCTGAACAACACTTCGACCCCGACCGCGCCATCGCGGGGACAGGTATGGGCGGCACCATGGACCTGGGCGTCGACGAGGCCGAGACCCTCGAGAAGGTCCCGGGCGGGCCGGACGGCACCGGACCGCAGGGCAAACCGCGCTCCCTGTGGTCCGACGCCTGGCGCGACCTGCGCCGCAACCCCGTCTTCATCGTCTCCGCCCTGGTGATCCTCTTCCTGATCGTCATCTCCCTGTGGCCCTCGCTGATCGCCTCCGGCAGCCCGCTGAAGTGCGACCTGGCCAAGGCGCAGGAGGGCTCGCAGGCCGGTCACCCCTTCGGTTTCAACGGGCAGGGCTGCGACGTGTACACCCGTACCGTCTACGGCGCCCGTGCGTCCGTCACGGTCGGTGTCTGCGCCACGCTCGGCGTCGCGATCCTCGGCAGCGTCCTGGGTGCGCTGGCCGGCTTCTTCGGCGGGGTGTCGGACTCGCTCCTGTCCCGGCTCACCGACGTCTTCTTCGCCATCCCGGTCGTCCTCGGCGGGCTGGTGCTGCTGTCCGTCATCACCAGCAACACCGTCTGGCCCGTCATCGGCTTCATCGTGCTGCTCGGCTGGCCGCAGCTGTCCCGCATCGCCCGCGGCTCGGTCATCACCGTCAAGCAGAACGACTACGTCCAGGCCGCGCGGGCGCTCGGCGCCTCCAACTCCCGCCTGATGCTCCGGCACATCGCGCCCAACGCCATCGCCCCGGTCATCGTCGTGGCGACCATCGCGCTCGGCACGTACATCTCGCTGGAGGCGACCCTGTCCTACCTCGGCGTCGGGCTGAAGCCGCCCAGCGTCTCCTGGGGCATCGACATCTCCTCGGCCTCGCCCTACATCCGCAACGCCCCGCACGCACTGCTGTGGCCCTCCGGCGCCCTCGCGATCACGGTCCTGGCGTTCATCATGCTCGGCGACGCGGTGCGCGACGCCCTCGACCCGAAGCTGAGGTGAGCCGCCGCCATGCTGCTCGAAGTACACGACCTGCACGTGGAGTTCCACACCCGGGACGGTGTCGCCAAGGCCGTCAACGGCGTCAGCTACGGCGTCGACGAGGGGGAGACGCTCGCGGTGCTCGGCGAGTCCGGCTCCGGCAAGTCGGTGACCGCGCAGGCGATCATGGGCATCCTCGACATGCCGCCCGGCCGGATCACCGGCGGCGAGGTCGTCTTCCAGGGCCGTGACCTCCTCACCCTGAAGGAGGAACAGCGCCGCAAGGTCCGGGGCGCCGAGATGGCGATGATCTTCCAGGACGCGCTGTCCTCCCTCAACCCGGTGATCTCCGTGGGCGACCAGCTCGGCGAGATGTTCGTCGTGCACCAGGGCATGTCGAAGAAGGACGCGCGGACCAAGGCCGTCGAGCTGATGGACCGGGTGCGCATCCCCGCCGCCCGGGAGCGGGTCAGGCAGTACCCGCACCAGTTCTCCGGCGGCATGCGCCAGCGCATCATGATCGCCATGGCGCTGGCCCTGGAACCGGCCCTGATCATCGCCGACGAACCGACCACCGCCCTCGACGTCACCGTCCAGGCCCAGGTCATGGAGCTCCTCGCGGAACTCCAGCGCGAGTACCGGATGGGGCTCATCCTCATCACCCACGACCTCGGCGTGGTCGCCGACGTCGCCGACCGGATCGCCGTCATGTACGCGGGGCGGATCGTCGAGTCGGCCCCCGTGCACGACATCTACAAGGCCCCCGCCCACCCGTACACCCGGGGCCTGCTGGACTCCATCCCCCGCCTCGACCAGAAGGGCGGGGAGCTCTACGCCATCAAGGGACTGCCGCCCAACCTCATGAGCATCCCGCCCGGCTGCGCCTTCCACCCCCGCTGCCCGATGGCCCAGGACGTCTGCCGCACCGACGAGCCGCCGCTGTACGAGGTCACCGAGTCGGACGCCGACCGCGGCAGCGCCTGCCACTTCTGGAGGGAGTGCCTGCATGGCTGAGTCGAGGGGTGAGGCGGGCGGAAAGCCGGGCTTCGAGAAGGGCGGGGCGGCCGACGCGACGGGCGTGGCGGGCGCCGGGCCTGCCGGTGGGCCTGCCGGTGAGCCGATCCTGGAGGTCTCCGGCCTGGTCAAGCACTACCCGCTGACCCAGGGCATCCTGATCCGCAAGCAGATCGGCGCGGTGAAGGCCGTCGACGGGGTCGACTTCGTACTCGGCCGGGGCGAGACCCTGGGCATCGTGGGCGAGTCGGGGTGCGGCAAGTCGACGGTCGCGAAGATGCTGGTCCACCTGGAGAAGCCGACGGCCGGCGTGATCCGCTACAAGGGCGAGGACATCACCAAGCTGTCGGGGAAGGCACTCAAGGCCGTCCGCCGCAACATCCAGATGGTGTTCCAGGACCCGTACACCTCCCTCAACCCCCGGATGACGGTGGGCGACATCATCGGGGAACCCTTCGACATCCACCCCGAGGTGGCGCCGAAGGGCGACCGGCGCAGGAAGGTCCAGGACCTGCTCGACGTGGTCGGGCTCAACCCGGAGTACATCAACCGGTATCCGCACCAGTTCTCCGGCGGCCAGCGCCAGCGCATCGGCATCGCGCGCGGGCTGGCGCTGCGCCCCGAGGTGATCGTCGCCGACGAACCGGTCTCCGCGCTGGACGTCTCCGTCCAGGCCCAGGTCATCAACCTGATGGACCGGCTCCAGTCCGAGTTCGACCTGGCGTTCGTCTTCATCGCCCACGACCTGTCGATCGTCCGGCACATCTCCGACCGGGTTGGCGTGATGTACCTGGGCCGGATCGTCGAGATCGGCACCGACACCCAGATCTACGACCACCCGACCCACCCGTACACGCAGGCCCTCCTGTCCGCCGTCCCCGTACCGGACCCGACGGCACGGGAACACCGTGAGCGGATCATCCTCACCGGCGACGTCCCGTCCCCCACCAACATCCCCTCCGGCTGCCGCTTCCGCACCCGCTGCTGGAAGGCGCAGGCGCGCTGCGCCGAAGAGGTGCCGCTGCTGGCGGTCCCCGAGGTGTTCCGCAAGGCCGGAGGCCCGGCGGCCCACGACTCGGCGTGCCACTTCGCGGAGGAGAAGCAGGTGGTCCCGTAGGGGAAGCCGCCGCCGACCGGTTCTATTGACCGGACCGACCGGACCGACCGGACCGACCGGACCGACCGGACCGACCGGACCGACCGGACCGACCGGACCGACCGGACTGGGCTGGTTCAGGCAGGGCCCGGCAGGGCAACGGGCCGGGGTGACATGGCGCGCCCCGGCCCGTTCACGGCACCCGCACGGCCGTACGCCGAACAGCCTCGCGTGTCCGTATATCGGCACCGCTTCCCTGAAGTTGCGTCCGTGTTAAGGCAGTTCGGGTCTTCCTGCCTGGAGCGGGGCGAGTGCGTGTTCGAGGATGTCCTGAATCCGGGCTCCCGGTGGTCCCTCACGGCGGCTGTCCGTAGGCTCCGGCCGGATCGGGGGCTCTCCGCGCCCCGATCCGGCCACTGAAAGGACCCTTCGGACATCGTGTCGGCTTCGCGCACGGGCTTCCACACCCGTACCGGTTCCCGCTTTCGTTCCCGCATCCTGGCCTCCTCGGCCGCGCTGACGATCGGTGTGGTGCTCGGGGTGCTCGGACCCCTGCTGATCAATGCCACCGATCCGGTCGGCCACCCCGTACATCTGGTCCTGTCCGCGGGATGGTCGTGGGCGGCACTGGCGTTCTGCGTCGGCCTCGCCCGTGAGTCCAGGGCCGAGTCGGTCGTCCTGGCCCCCGCGTCCCTGGTCACCGCCGTGATCGCGTACTACCTGACGAAGCTGGGGCAGGGGCAGTACCTGACGCTCGACCGGGGCGACCCCCCCTGGGCGACGCCCTATGTCTCCTGGGGCGATTTCGCCTCGAAGACGCTGCTCTGGTGCGTGGTCGCCTGTGTCACGGGGCCTGTGCTGGGGCTGGCCGGGAACCTGGCACGGGATCGCGGACTGCGTGGTCTTCCCTTCCGGATGCTGGTCCCAGTGGTGGCCGTCGTGGAGATGTCGGAGCGGCTGGACGTCGAATCGCCGCTGCAGAAGCCCATCGTCGATACGACCTGGAGCGGTGTACGGCTGGTGGCGGTCGTCGTCCTCGTGCTGCTGGCGGGACGGGCGGTGATGACGTGGCGGCTGCGGCCCTCCGCCGGGCCGGCGAGGAAATGATGTGTGCCCGCCCGGCGTTGTGCCCCCTGTGGTTCCTTGCCATGGTCAGCCCGTGAGGCCCAGCGAGCGCCTGAGGAAGTCGAGTTGGAGGCGGAGGAGGTTCTCGGCGACTTCCTCCTGAGGGGTCATGTGGGTGACGCCGGAGAGGGGCAGCACCTCGTGGGGGCGGCCGGCCGCGAGGAGGGCCGAGGACAGGCGCAGTGAGTGGGCGACCACCACGTTGTCGTCCGCCAGTCCGTGGATGATCATCATGGGGCGGTGCGGCGTGGCGGCGTCGACCAGGCCCGCGTCGTCGATCACCGAGTTGCGGCGGTAGACCTCCGGCTGCTCGTCCGGGTGGCCGATGTAGCGTTCCTGATAGTGGGTGTCGTACAGGCGCAGGTCGGTGACCGGGGCGCCCACCACGGCCGCGTGGAAGACGTCCGGCCGGCGCAGTGCCGCGAGGGCCGCCAGGTAGCCGCCGAAGGACCAGCCCCGGATGGCGACGCGGCTCAGGTCGAGCGGGAAGTCGGAGGCGAGGGCCTGGAGCGCGTCCACCTGGTCCTGGACGGTGATCGCGGCGATGTCGTCCTTGACGGCCTTCTCCCAGGCGGGGGAGTGGCCGGGGGTGCCGCGTCCGTCGGCGACGATCACCGCGAAGCCCTGGTCGGCGAACCACTGCGAGGTCAGGTGGGGGTTGTGTGCGGCCGTCACGCGCTGGCCGTGCGGGCCGCCGTAGGGGTCCATGAGGACGGGGAGGGGAGTGTCACCGTGGTAGTCCGTTGGCATAAGCACGGCGCACGGAATTTTACGTGCGCCCCCCTGGGTGAGGGTCAACCGAGGGGGCATACCGGGGTCTTCGGCGTACGAGCGGACAGTCGCCGTCGGTTTCCCGTCACGCAGAATCCGCGCCCGTGCCCCCGGCCGGTCCGGTGTCGCGGACACCAGGACGGTCACGCCCCCGGCGCGTACCGCGGAGTGCACGCCGGGCTCCTGGGAGACGCGCTCCACACCGAGTTCGTTCACCCGGTAGACGTGCACCTCGCCGATCTCCGGGCCGCCGTCCGCCGACCCCGGCCTCGATCCCGGTTCCGCTCCCGCCGACGCCGATACCAGTACGTCGTCGTCCGATACGTCCAGTACCGCGCGGATGTGCAACTGCGGTCCGGTCAAAGGGCGTTCGCCGACGGCGAGTCGTCGCGCGCCCCCCTCGTCCGTGATCCGGACCAACTGCCCGGAAGGGCTCCAGCAGGGCACCCCCGCGAAAAGATCAAGCCAAACCGGATCTTCGTCGGCGTGCACCATCCGGGTGGCCCCGGTGTCCGGGTCCACCGCCAGGAACAGCTGACTGCGCTGGTCGCGCGCCTGTACGAGCAGCAGCGGCGCACCCGCCGCTGACCAGTGCGCATGCGCCATGTACGGGTACCGCGCCCGGTCCCACACGACCTCCGTACGCGCCCCGTCCAGCCCGATCACGAACAGCCGCACCTCCGCGTTCGCGGTCCCCGCCGCCGGGTACGCCACCCGCTGCGGCTCCCGATCCGGATGGGCCGGGTCGGAGATCCACCACCGCTTCACCGGCGTGTCGTCCGCGCGCGCCACCAGCAGCCGGTCCGACCCGGGCGCCCACCAGAAGCCCCGCGAACGCCCCATCTCCTCGGCCGCGATGAACTCCGCGAGCCCGTAGGTGACGTTCTCCGTCTCGGGGGTCGCCAGGGCCCTGTCGTCCGCCCCCTCCGCTCCGACGACCCGCAGCGCACCCTGCGCGACGTAGGCGATGTGACGCCCGTCGGGTGACGGCCGGGGGTCGATCACCGGCCCCGGAGTGGGCAGTTCACGCGTCGCCCCGGCCCGCAGCCCGGCTGTGAAAAGCCGTCCTGACAAGGCGAAAGAGGCCAACTCGGCCTCCCCGTCGGTGGCGTAGCCGACGATGCCGGCGCCTCCCTCGCGGCTGCGTTCGCGCCGGGCCCGCTCCTGGGCCGACAGGCTCTCCGCGGCGCCGCCCAGCAGGGCGCGCGGGTCGGCCGCCACGCGCTCCCCGCCGTCCTGGGGGTCGAGCACCCACAGCGAATTCGCCCGGTCCGTACCGGAACCGGAACGCAGGAACACCACCCGGGAACCGTCGGGTGCCACGGTGAACGATCGCGGCGCGCCGAGCGTGAAGCGCTGGGTGCGGGCGTGCCGTCGGGGGAAGGAGTCAGCGTCGGTCGTCATGCCATGACCATATTGGCCATGCGCCCCCTTGTGCGGCCGTGCGCCGACCGATGCGCACGTACGGATAGTTATGATCGTTAGCGCATAGTGGGTATGAACCTGCTGGCTGCTGTGTGGATTTATCTGCCCCCATATTCCTACCCCCCTGTCGTCCTGGGATCCTTGGAGGTGAGCCGCCGTGGCACTCTCGATTTCGGCGGTAGTGCTGCTGGCGATCATCGTCTTCCTGCTGATCAAGAAGTCGGGCCTCAAGGCAGGGCATGCGGTCATCTGCATGCTCCTCGGCTTCTACATGGCGTCGTCGACGATCGCGCCTACGATCAGTGAGCTGACGACCAACATCGCGGGCATGATCGGCAGCATCAACTTCTGACCCGCCGGCTTCGTCCGGTTCAACTCCACGCCCCTGTCGGGGTGCTGGAGCAACAAGCAGGCCCGGACGGACCCTAAGGAATGGCGCGTGGAGGCAATCGGTGTGCTCGCCGTCTCCGGGCTCCTCGTCGCGTGGCTGCTGTGGAGCCTCTGGAACCTCTACCGCATCCCCGTCGGCCTGCGCGACGGATCGTGGCAGCGCCCGCTGTGGTGGGCGCGCCTGTGGTCCCTCGCGCTGTTCGTCGGCTGCGTCGCCTGGGTCCGGGGTGCGCTCAGCGGCGCGTTCGACGTCGGCGAGGCATGCGAGTACGCCCATCACCAGACGTACGACAGCACCTACCGGGCGGCCCACATCGAGGAGTTCAACGGGCTGTTCCCGTTGAGCAACAAGTGCAACGCGCACTACGACCTGGTTCCGGCCTGGGTGAACCCGACCATCGTGAACTGCGCGGCCTTCGTGCTGCTCGCCACCGGCGTGCTGTTGTGGTTCGGCGTCACGCGTCTCGCCGACCGTGGCGTGTCGCGGACCGCGGAGCCCCGACTCGGACTCGCCGCCCCCTCGCCTGTTACTCGCCGGTAAGGAATGATGGCGGGCAATCATCCACACGTTCAGGGGCGGTGCCACCGGTGACGACTTCCGAGGAACGGACCGGGGGCACGCCTTCCGTGACGACGCCCTTGGTGACCACGACGCCGTGGGCCTGGCCGAGGCGATCCGCGGGGGAGAGGTCGGGGCCGCCGAGGCTGCCCGTGACGCGGCGGCCAGGGTCAGGGCCGTGGAGGGCCGGCTCCACGCCGTCCAGGTGCACATCGACGTTCCGGCGCATCGCTCCGGGCCGGCCGGCGCCTCCGCCGGGGTGCCGACCTTCGTCCCTGATCGTTCTTCTCCCTGGTCGTGCGCGCGCACGGGGCACTCTCCTCGACGTTGAATACACCTCAAGATCACAGTTTGCCGGGGCGCGCCAGGCCGAAAAAAGGAGCTGTGAGGCAGACCCCGGGCGAGACGGTGTCCTGCATCCCTTGCGGTGCACGATGCGCGCCGTCGGCCCCGTCTTCCGTCCGCCGCGGCTTCAGGCCGAGGCCGGCCTCAGCGGCGCTCGGGCAGGTCGGCCTCCGCCGGCAGGGCGGAGAGCGTGCGCGGCGCCTTGGTCGACGACGCCGCGGGCGCGGTCTCCTTCCCGCAGAAGGCCGCCTCCAGCGTCCCGCCGAGCGCCGTGTTCGCCGCGCCCCGGTTCGAGGTGTTCGCCATGGCGGAGAGCGCGTGCCGGCCGTCACGGGTGGCGAAGGCATACGTGTAGAAGCCCTGCACGGTGCCGGTGTGCCCGTACACCTGGGTGCCGCAGGACAGGTCGTAGCGGCGCAGCCCGAGTCCGTAGAAGCGGGTCTGGGTGGCGTCCGTCGGGGTGACCGTGGTCATGGCGTCCAGCATCCGAGGTGAGAGCAACCTGCCCCGCATCAGCGCGGTCGTGAAGGTGTTCAGGTCGGCCGGGTCGGAGATGACCGCGCCGGCCGACTGGGCCCAGGAGGCGGTCTGCTCCGTGGAGTCGACGAGCGGCGCCCCCGCCTCGTCGGGGTGGAGGTAGCCACGCACGTGCGCTCCCTCGATCCGGGTCTCCGGGTGGACGTAAGAGGTGTGACGCAGCTTCAGCGGGTTGATGATGCGCCGCTCGTACTGCTTGGCGACCGAGGTCCCCGTGGCGTTCTCGATGAGCATGCCGACGACGACGAAGTTGGCGTTGGAGTACTTGTAGGCCACACCGGGCTCGGTGGTGCGGGGTTCGGCCAGTGAGAGGTCGACCAGCTCCTGGTAGGTGAAGACGCGGTTGCGCACGGCTTCGAAGCCGGGCACGGTCTTGGCGAACATGGCCTCGGTGTAGTCGGCCAGGCCGCTGCGGTGGGTGAGCAGGTGACGGACCGTGATGCGGTCGTCGGGCAGCAGTCCGGGAAGGTAGTGGTTGACCGGTGTGTCGAGCTCCAGCCGTCCCTCGTCGACCAGTTGGAGCAGCGCAACGCTGGAGAAGGTCTTGCTGACGCTGCCGATGCGGAAGCGTGCCCGGGTGTCCATGGCCTCGCCGGAGTTGCGGTCGCGGACGCCGGCAGTGCGCGTTTGGACGCCGTCGGGACCGGTGAAGCGGGCCATCGCGCCCGGAGCGCCGTTGGCCATGGCGGAGTTCAGGGCCGCGGCCACGCCGTCCATGTCGGGGGCGGCGGGGCCGGCGGGGGTCGCGGGGCCGGCAGGGGCCGTGGGGGCTGCCGGTGCCGCGGAGGCCGCGGTGGCGGGGGCGAGACCGCCGGCGAGGGCGGCGATCAGGGTGGCGCTCATGGCCAGACGTCGGTGTGTCGACAGGGGCACGTGACTTCCTTGTTCTCGACTCATCGGAAAAGCGGCACACGTATGGGGGTGTGCCGTGGGGGCTTGGGAGGAGCGATCACTGCGCGCTGTCCCGGATCCCCGTAGAGCATGAGTGCCAACGCGTCACGTCGGTTCCTGTCACGGGGCGCCGATATCCCGTCCGGCAGGGTGTCAGGACCGTTTCCTGGTAGGTCGGCGGAGCGTCGCCGGGGTTCGGAACAGGTCCGGGCGCAGAAGAACCGTCCCGGGCGGGGGCGGGGCGGTGGGAGAGGGGGGGCGTCGTTATTTCGTGTTTCTGCCGGATTCCTGCGTGTCTGCCGGACGCCCCGCCGCTCAGCCTCGATCCACCGCGTGATCCCTGATCACGCGGTGTGATTGCTTTCGGGGTGGTTTTTCGGTTTCCGGCAGCAGGCGTTTCCGGTTGCCGCTGCCGGTGGCGGGTTCTCCGAGGGTTTCCAGGTCGATGGGCGGGCGGGGGTCCGGTGGGTCAGGTCTGCATGCGCTGGCCGGTGGCGGTGAACAGGTCGGTGAAGTCGTCGGCCCAGCGCCAGTGTTGGGGCAGGTGCAGCACGATGCGTCGTCCCGGGCGGGCGATGCGGGCCGGAACCTGGATGAGGTGACGTCGGATGGTGCCGGTGCGGGCCTTGGCGTGGA